>JAHAAK010000064.1 GCA_018376905.1 Collinsella sp.
CGCGGTCATCTTCTTGCCGGTCTCGTAGAGCGCCTTGCCGTCCTCGAGATAGCCCTCCTGGTCGAAATGCATGATCTCGATCTTCTCGGTTTCCTTCATTTGTCTCTCCTTTCTGGGGTTGTTTCCACATCCCCCATGCCAACGGGCATCAAAACCCGCTTACATTCCGTAACACTCAGCCGCTTTGGCCTTAAGCGCATTGACTGACTCTTCGTAGCCCTCTGCCTTGACCTCCATTTGCTTGGAGACGGCATCGAGATACGGGTGAACATCCCATGACTTCAGACGCTCGGCGATTATTGCCGCAATCGTCTGGAAGAACACGAGATTGGGAATTGCGCTGAGCAGCGGAGCCACCTGAGGCACCACAACCTCGTGAGCCCCACCCTTGGGATGGGCCGTGAGCAGCACCGTTTTTGTCGTAACGTTCGATAGCGCATCGGCGATATTCGCAAGACGCTCCGACCCCTGCGGATCGTCGACAATAAACACCAGATAGCCCGGAACGATCTGCATCTCGGGACCGTGGACGAACTCCTCGCCTTCGTGATGCATGGCAGGAATCTTGATGGTCTCGCTCAGCTTGAGCGCTGCCTCCTCGGCAACACCATAGTTGGGGCCGTTGCCGACGACCATAGCGGGCGTGTGCTCAGAAAGCTCGAGCATGTGGTCTTGGACATATGCCTCGGCGGTCTTGCACATCACGGCATTGGCCTGGATAGCCTCGCGCAGGTCGTCAAGACGCTGGGCAACGCCTTTGGCGTCAACCGTTCCGCGCGCCTGACCGCCGTAAATACCAAAGAGCACCAGATACTCAACGAGAACCTCGACGCCCAGAGTTACAAAGTCCACCGACTCGACGCCCACACCGTAGTCAAGAACGATGTCAGCGTGTTCCTTGATGGGTGCCTCGACGTTTGCCGTGAGCGCAACTGCAGCCATATCGTGTGCGCGCATGTAATCGAGCGCCGCAATCGTATTGGTCGAATAGCCACTCTGCGAGACGGCGATGTTGAGCGCATGCTGCGGATAGGTGTGTTCAAAATCGACGAAGGCCTCGGGCGTTACAACGGACACCTGCATCTGCAGCGCATCTTGCAGGTAATCGCGGGCGCAATCGGCGGCATGGCGCGACGAACCCGAAGCAACGATGCGCAGTGCGTCAAAAGAACCGGACTGGAAAATATCAACGAGCTGCGCTACCAGCTCAGACGAACGCTCGAGGTTCTCTCCCATACGCACATGGGCGAGTTGAACGTAATCGAGCATCTTCATCGTCTCACCTCGTTACAAATCATTAGTATTTGATACCAATCACAGTTACAGGTTACGACTTTTTGATACCTATCTGCTGACCAATCTTTTCCCTTCGGCGAACGGTCGATTTTGGACCATGTAAGGTTGTATATACAGTCAGCTTAACGAATCATATTTCAGTCAGCTTTTTCAGCACGTTTATGCAAAAGCACCAGTTAGTACGTATAGGTATATCCGCCCGCATCGCCGCGGTTGAACGACTTGACGTATTCGATTGCCTGTCCGCTTGCATCGAAGCTCACGCACTCCAGCGTCAAGGCAAGATCGCCCTGCTCCAGCCCAAGCAGGCCGGCATCGCGCGCGCCCAGCGCTTCGATATCGAGCTTTTCCTGTGCCATGACCGGCTTTCGCCCCAACATCTCATAGGTCTCGTAAAGACTGAACACCGACACGTCGATCTCTTCGATGGTTGGGAACAGCAAGCAAGGAATCAGCGCCATCTCAATTGATACGGGGTCGCCATTAATGCAGTTAAGACGTCGAATGGAATAGAGCAGGTCGTCCTCGGCGATACCAAACAGGTCGGCGTAGTATGGCCCCGCATAACGCTTGGAGCGCGCCAGAATGCGAACAGACGGCTCGCCTCCCGAGGCGCGAACCGATTCGCGGAAGCCACCCATGCGCTCAAAAATAGCAGGCACTTTCTGCGCCACGAAGGCGCCCTTTCCCCGAACACGGCGAATCTGGCCGCGACGAACTAGCTCGTCCACGGCACTTCGAATAGTCAGGCGCGTCGTACCAAATTCCTCGGCAAGTTCATTCTCAGACGGAATCATCGAACCCGTGGGGTATATGCCGCGCTCGATACGTTCCTCAATACGACGTCGAATGCGCATATAAACCGGAGTGGCATCTACTGTTTCAGCCATTGCTCACCTGCCACGCTCCTCATACCGTTCTTTTCGCCGTTATCGGCAAAGCGGAACTTTGTGGGCAGAATCACCGATTTGCAATGCTCCACAAAGCGCATGTCTTTATCAAACTCAATCGTGCTCTCGTAGAATACCGGCGTTCCCTCTTCTTGCTGGAGAAGCTCAGCCTCCTCAGCGTTCAATCGCGAGATCGAGATGTGCTCTCGTCCATGCTCAACACGCACGCCGCCTTCTTTGAGCAACACGTCGTAGAGACTTTCGCACTCAAAATCATGACCGGGAAGCGACGGGCAGAGCGACAGATTGATGTGGGCCGTCTCGATTGATGCCGGCTCGCCCTCAATGAGGCGGACGCGCTGCATACGGAGCAAGGGAGCGCCTACGGCCACCCCAAGCTTGTCGGCAAGCGTCTCATCCGCCTCGACAGCCTCGGCGGAAACCAAGCGAGAAGAGGGGTGCAGACCGGCAGTTCGCACGGCATCGGAGAAGTTATACGTTTCCTGGAAGATGTTCAGCGGCTTGGGAGGGCACACATACGTACCCGATCCGCGGCGGCTCTCGAGCGTTCCGCACGAAATGAGCCGCGTGATGCCAGCACGTAACGCCGTACGCGAAACGCCGATATCTTCGCACAGCACACGCTCGGCCGGCAGACGATCGCCGCCGGCAAGCTGATGGTGCTGGATGTACCAAAGAATCCCCTCAACAGCACGGTCTTTGGGGGGAATTGCATAAGATTCGCCTGCCATTGCACAGACTCCTCATTCAAAAATGTATGTCACCAGAATTAGGCCAGCCCTCCCATGGCATCAAACTCGGCCTTGATTTTCTCGGCGACATTCCGATACGACTTATATAGGTTTGAATCGCGTTTGACTTCGTCGGTCATAACGGGAATCTCTAATTTGGAAACCTCGTCTTTTCCCGTCTGAACCGCCACGACAACGCCCATACCAAGACACATATTACGCTTGGCAGCGTTTATTTTTGCCGCCTTCGCGGGATTTGCCAGAATACGCTGGGCAAATTCCTGTTTTGAAGGCGTCTCGTCAGCCTCCGGATCGCCAGCCTCGGCCACCTCGCACTGCAGAACATCCGCATAGTCAAAGATCTTCGGCTGCGCACCGCGCTGATGCACGGCCCACTTGCGACGCGTAGCATCCTGGTAGATGGCCGGCAAAAACGTAAACCGCGGCGGGTCCAAAATAGTATCCGTGATGGTAAACACATCGGGATCAAAGGCGTCCTGCGGGTTTTTCTTCTTGAACAGCCCCATATCAGCCTCCCGTACTAGCATTAAACAACTCAAGCCGAATATAGCACCAATTTCAAGCCGGCGCTTTAGCGCGTCGGTGCGTGGTGCCTATGGCTCGCTCAGCGGGGTAATACGGGCGAGGGCCGGGGTGGTTGGTATAGGTTTTGGAAGTGGGCTCCGCGAACTTCCAAAACCTATACCAACCAC
>JAHAAK010000025.1 GCA_018376905.1 Collinsella sp.
AACGAGGCGACGGTCGCCAAGTACATCAGGGAGCAGGAGTCCCACGACATCGCGCTGGACAAGCTGAGCGTGAGGGAGTACGAGGACCCCTTCAAGAGGAGGTGACCCCGCCGGTTCGACCGGCGCGCCACGGGTCAAGATGCACTAGGCCTGGACGAAGTCCGGGCCCGCGCCTTTAGACGCGAGCCCGGAGCCCGTGGGTTATACCCTAAGAGCAAACCACCCTTTTTAAGGGTGGTTCTGATTGTTTGTGGGCTTCTGTCTCACATAGTCGCTGTGTTTTATGACCCTCGTTTGTCGCATCTTCTGTGAACGGGCTACAATAACTGAGTCTGTGCAATATGGAGGTGAACATGGCTGAAGCTGGTATCGGCGTTGATATCGTCGAGATTTCCCGCATGAAATCAATTCTTGAAAAGACGCCGTCGTTTGCTCGGCGTGTGTTTACCGAAGAAGAGTGCACGTATTGCGACGCCTCTTCGCGTCCTGCCGCTCACTATGCCAGCCGCTTTGCTTCGCGCGAGGCGGTGCTAAAGGCTCTTGGAACGGGATTCAGTCAAGGTGTTGGCCGCAAGGATGTTTCGGTTACGCGCGATAAGCTCGGAAAACCGAAAGCATTGCTTTCTGGTCGTGCGCTTGAGATTGCTCAAGAGCTGGGTGTTGTTGAGGTTGCTCTTTCCATTACGCTTACTGGAGACTTGGCCGTTGCGAACGCCATCGCGATTACCGAAGATGCTCGGCCAAAGCCTAAAGAGGAGAAAGTGAGCACCAAGGAGCGTGTCGCGCAGACATTCAAAGAGGCTCGTTCTGTTTTGGATGAGCTTGAGCAGCTGCAGAATTCAGCTTTGTCGGAGCACCTGGGCGATGCTTCGCAAGATACGCTAGGAGCATAGATGAAACCGGTTTTAAGTACCGAGGAAGTCGTTCGTCTCGAGGATATTATCGAACGCGAAGGAACTTCGAAGGCCGAGCTTATGGAGTTGGCAGGCGAATTTGCCGCCAATGAGATCTTAAAGCTTAATCCCGATCGAGTCCTCGTTCTGGTCGGTTTTGGCAATAATGGCGGCGACGGTTGGGTCGCTGCCGATATCCTGAGCCATAAGGGTGTGGACGTGGATATCGTCTCTCCAGTTGAGCCCGATGAGATCCCCGCCGCTCTGGCTCGCCACGTTGCTCGTCGTACTGCCGGCCGTGACGTGCACGTTTGCGTCGGTCCCTCGCGTGACGAGCTCGAAGTGCTGATTGATAAGGCCGATGTCGTTGTCGACGCTATTTTTGGCACCGGTTTCCACGGGAATCTGCGTGCGCCGTTCTCCATTTGGATCCCTACGCTCAACGAATGCGCCGATTGCGTCGTGTCCATTGATGTCCCCTCGGGCCTGAATGCCGAGACTGGCGTGGTTGATGACGATTGCATTCGTGCCGAGCGTACGGTAACGATGATTGCCCCCAAGATCGGTTTGTATAGCGCTGATGGTCCTGAGTACGCTGGCGATTTGGTCTGCGGCAATCTTTACGATCGTCTTGACGAGGTTATCGATGATGTGGACCATGCGGCCGAGATTGTCGAGCCTGGCGATTTGGTCGATTACTTCGCTCCGCTGCCAACGAATATCGATAAGTATTCTCGTGGCTCCGTGCTTATTGTCGCCGGCTCTGCGCAGTACCCTGGTGCCGCCATTATGGCAGCCAAGTCTGCTGCCCGTGCTGGTGCCGGCTATGTGGCGGTCGCAACGCCTGATGCCTGCGCCAACCTTATTCGTATGGCACTTCCTTCGATTCCCGTCTTTGCCATTCCGTCCGATTCCCGCGGTTCCTTTGGTGCCGCTGCGCGCATGACGGTGTGCGAGATTGCAAAGAAGTACAGCTGCGTGCTGTGCGGCCCCGGTATGACGACGTCTGCTGGCGCTATGCAGGTGGTCTCGGGCTTGCTTGAGCTTGACGTGCCGCTCATCTTGGACGCCGATGCGCTCAACTGCCTCTCTAAGATTGCCATTGATGGTATCGATAGCAATCCCGAGATGTACCGTCGTGAGCAGCCGCTCGTCATGACGCCGCACTATCGCGAGCTTTCGCGCTTGGTTGCCGGGGATGAGGTTAACGATCTGGGGACCGCAATCGCGGCCGCGCAGAAGGTTGTCTGGGCTGCCGGCTCGGACAATCTCGTGGTTATCGCTAAGGGGCCGACGACGGCTATCTGCGGCGTCGAGCGTGTTTTGCTCCCGCTCTCGGGTCCGGCTTCGCTGGCGACTGCCGGTTCGGGCGATGTCCTTGCGGGCATTTTGGCTGGCACGCTGGCCACCATGCGTGACGAGATGGATCGTTGGGAGTTGCTGTATTCGTACGCCGTCGCACTTCACAGCTACGCCGGTTTTGCTGCGGCGACGGAGTATGGTGAGAAGAGCGTTATCGCGACCGATCTTATCGACTTGATCGGTCCTGCCATGGAGCTGGCGGCAAAGGATGCGCTCGAAGATCTGGGAATCATGGACGAAGGGTCGGATGACTAATCATGAATAAAGCCGATTTGACGCGCTGGTCCTGGGTCGAGATCGACCGCGGGGCGCTCCGTCGCAACACGAGGGCCTATAAGAACTTGTTGAATCCGCGTCAGCGCCTGTGCTGCGTGGTCAAGGCCGATGCTTATGGTCATGGAGCTGTTGAGTGTGCCAAGATCATGTATTCGGCCGGTGCCGACATGTTTGCCGTGGCTACGGTCAACGAGGGCGTTGGGCTCCGTCAGGGCGGGATTACTAAGCCCATCCTGATTCTAAGCGAGCCGCCTATCGAGGCTATTCCTGCATTGCTCGAGTTCGATATCATGCCCTCGGTCTATACGTCTGACTTTGCTCTTGCGTATGGCGAATGCGCCGTCGCGGCGGGCAAGGTGGGCAAGTACCATCTTGCCATCGAGACGGGCATGAATCGTATCGGCGTTCACTACACACAGGTGCTCGACTTTGTACGCGGCATCAGTTTCCATCGCGGCATCCAGTGCGACGGGGTATTTACGCACTTTGCCACGGCCGATGAACCTTCGGGTTGGGACTACAAGCTGCAGTGCCAGCGTTTTACCGAGGCTGTTCAGGCCATTAAGGACGCAGGTTTTGAATGCGGTATCGTGCATTGTGCCAATACGCCGTCCTCGATGCTCGATTCTTCAATGCACTTTGACATGATTCGTGCTGGCATCGGTTTGTATGGTCTGCAGCCATGTGAGCTGAGTGGTCGTGTGATGCAGCTTGATCCCGTCATGAGCGTCCACGCGCGTGTGACGCGCGTGGCGCATCCCGCGATGGGCGAGGGCGTGGGCTACGGCTTTACCTACCGCGTACCGCGCACGCGCGTTCAGATCTGCACCCTTCCGATCGGTTATGCCGATGGCCTTTCGCGTACGCTTTCCAATCGTATGGACGTGCTGTATCGCGGCGAGCGTGTGCGTCAGGTGGGCAATATCTGCATGGACCAGTTTATGGTCGCCATTCAGTCCAACCCGGCACACGAGATTCCCGAGGCCGAGTATGGTGACGAGATGATCATTGTCGGCCGCGATGGCGATGCCGAGATCACTATGGACGAGATGGCCCGACTGCGCGGAACGATTAACTACGAGGTCGCCTGCGGCTTTGGCATGCGTCTCGACAAGGTCTACGTGTAGGAGCCGCTATGGGCGTCATGCACATCCCCGGCCATACCCATCAGGCACCACGTGAGGTCGCACTCGAGGAAATTGAGGCCGTTCTGGGCGATTGCCACCTCTGCCAGCTCTACCAGTCGCGTCACAATATCGTGTTTGGCGTGGGAAACCCCCGCGCTCGCGTGATGTTTATTGGTGAGGCGCCGGGCCGCAATGAGGATTTGCAGGGCGAGCCCTTTGTGGGGGCGGCAGGCGAGGACCTCAACGGCATTTTGTCGCTGGCGGGCCTCAAACGCGAAGACGTCTACATTGCCAACGTGCTTAAGTGCCGCCCGCCGGGAAACCGCAATCCGCGTCCCGAGGAAGTGCTGGCTTGCTCGCCGTTTTTGCGTGAGCAGATTCGAAGCATCTGGCCCGATATTATCGTGACGCTCGGCAACCCCGCGACGCACTTTGTGCTTAAGACCGAGATTGGCATTACTAAGCTGCGCGGCAGGTTCCACCAGATGGGGCATTTTGTAGTAATGCCCACGTTCCATCCGGCAGCAGCGCTGCGCAATCCGGCGTGGCAGGAGCTGCTGGAGGAAGACTTTAAGATGCTGGGCGACTATCTGGAGCGACATCCCGCACCAGAGGACGCCTCGGAATAATAAGGAGCATATATGTCCCTGGAGCGCCTGGGGGTAGGTACTTACAAAACGACTTGCGCTGCCGATACGGAGTACTTTGGCGAGCTAATTGCACCGTGCCTTGAGGACGGCGATGTGCTCATCCTGACCGGTGGCCTGGGAGTGGGCAAAACTCACTTTACCAAGGGCGTCTCGCGCGGGCTGGGCGATGAGCATATGGTTACGAGCCCTACGTTTGCGCTCATGGCCGTTCACGATCAAGGTCGTATTCCGCTGTTTCACTTTGATCTATACCGCCTGGAGCATGCCTACGAGCTCGAGGATACGGGCATTTTCGATGTGCTGGGCTATGAGGGTGCTTGCTTGCTGGAATGGGGCGAACAATTCCAGGACGAGCTGACGGATGAGTATCTTTCGGTGACGCTCAAGCGTGATGAGGGCGACAGCGATGTGCGAACGATAACGCTCGAGGCACACGGTGACCGCGCAATGGAGCTTTCCCATTTGATTGATAAGGCTGTACAAGATGAGCTTGCATAACGACAACGCGCTGGTGGTGGCGCTCGATACCTCGACCGACATGCTTGCCTGCGCGGCAAGCTGGATTGATGGGCAGACGGGCGAGACGAAGCTCGTGAGTGGCGACCACATGTGTCGCCGTCACGCCAACGTTGAGCTCGTGAATACCGTTGATGGCGTGCTGGCTCAAGCCGGTCTGGATCGCAGCGATGTTGGTTACTACGTGGTCGGCCGCGGCCCGGGGTCGTTTACGGGTGTGCGCATCGGCATCTCCACTGCCAAGGGCCTCGCGCGCGGTGCCAATGTTCCACTGCTGGGCGTGTCGACGCTCGACGCTTGCGCTTGGACGGCGTGGAAGGCTGGCGTGCGCGGCAAGCTTGGTATCTTGGCCGATGCCATGCGCGGTGAGGTATATCCGGCACTATATATGCTGGGCGATGAGGGTCCCGAGCGTCAATTTGAGCGCGAACACGTGGTCAAGGCCGCCGTGGCGCTCGATGAGTGGCGCCGAGCAGCGGACTGGGACCAGGTTCAGCTGACCGGTGACGGTCTCGTGCGCTATGGCAAGCTGCTGGGTGAGGACGAGACCGCCCGCTGCGTGGAGCGCGACCTGTGGTGGCCTTCGGGCGAGGGCTTGCTGCTCGTGCACGCTGCGGGTGACGGCGATCCGGCTCGCGTCCTGCCGATTTACACGCGCCTTTCGGATGCCGAGGAAAACGAGCGCAAGCGTCTTGGTCTTGCCGAGAGTGCGCAGAGCGAAATTACGGGCGTTGCCGATGAGCTCGCCGGTCGTCATCTGCAGTTCCGTCCCATGGGCGCGGCGGATGCCGAGGGCGCGAGCGCGCTAGAGGCTGCCTGCTTTGAAGGTGCCGGACACGAGGCGTGGACGCCGGGCATGTTCCTGTCCGAACTGGGCGAGGACGTCGCTGCGCCGCGCAGTTGGTGGGTGGCACACGACGACGGCAAGCTGCTGGGCCTTGCCGGCGGTATGGTCGTGGACGGTGATGTGCAGATTCTGGATGTCGCCGTCGACTCGGCACATCGCCGTGAGGGCATTGCCCGCACGCTTCTGTCGCACGTGAGCTATGACGCGCAGATGCTCGGCTGCACCACGGCTTCGCTTGAGGTTGAGGACGGCAACGAGGACGCAATTGCACTCTATGCCGCCCTGGGCTTTACCGAGGCTGGCCGTCGCCGCGGCTACTATGGTGCCGGCAAGGATGCCATCGTCATGACGGCTCCGCTGCCCCTCGTGCTTCCGGTCGACAATGCTTCGCCCGAGCCGACGGCGGCAGAGCAGCGCGTATGGCCGCTGCCTGCGCCCGGGCGCTCCGAGGGGGAGCGTGCCGAAATTGAACGCCGCCGCCTAGTGCTCGCTATCGAGAGTTCCTGCGACGAGACGGCCGTGGCGATTATCGATGCGGATGGCAATATGCTGGCCAACCAGGTGTCGACGCAGATTGATTTCCATGCCCGTTTTGGCGGCGTGGTGCCCGAGATCGCCTCGCGCAAACACGTTGAGGTGATTGTGAGTGTCGTGGATGCGGCGCTCGAGGATGCCGCAGCATCGCTTGGTCTTGAGGGTGGAGCCATTGCCCCCAGCGAGCTTGCCGCCGTGGGCGTGACACAGGGTCCGGGCCTGGTGGGCGCGCTCGTGGTTGGCGTCGCCTTCGCCAAAGGCTTTGCCTACGCTGCCGGCAAGCCGCTCGTGTGCGTCAACCATCTGGAGGGGCACCTGTTTGCCAACTTGCTAGCGCAGCCCGACCTCAAGCCGCCGTTCATCTTCACGCTTGTCTCGGGCGGGCACACCATGCTCGTGCACGTGAAGGCATGGGGCGACTACGAGGTACTTGGTGAGACACTCGATGATGCTGTGGGCGAGGCCTTCGACAAGGTAGCCAAGGCGTTGGGTCTGGGCTATCCCGGTGGCCCCATCATCTCCAAGCTGGCCGAGACGGGCAATCCCCGCGCGATCGATTTCCCCCGTGCGCTTAACAGCAGGGGAGACTATCGCTTCTCGCTTTCGGGCCTTAAAACCGCTGTGACGCTCTACATTGAACAGGAGACCAAGGCCGGGCGCACGATTCACCTTCCCGATCTGGCGGCTTCGTTTGAGGCAGCTGTCTTTGACGTGCAGTACAAGAAGGCCAAAAACGCACTGCACGCTACCGGATGCAAGGAATACTGCATCGGTGGCGGCGTCTCGGCCAACCCGCATCTGCGCGAGATGATGATCAAGAAGCTTGGGCGTCAGGGGATTCGCGTAACGGTGCCGCCCTTGTCTGCCTGTACCGATAACGCAGCCATGATCGCGGAGGTCGCTCGCCGTAAATTCGACCGAGGTGAAATCTCGCCGTTCGATGTCGACGCCGATCCGAACATGACGCTGTAGCTGGTACGGCGCGGTCCCCGGACGGAGGGGCCGGATATAAGGTTTCCTGCTTTACAGTCCTGCGCAAGACTAAGGCCACATTAAGTGGCCTTCTTTGCGTGCGGAACTCGCGATAAACCTTATATCCGGCCCCTCCGCCCGGCTCCCGCGGCTCTCAGGGGCATCTCTCATGCAAAAACTGTCGTGGGGTAAAGTCTGAGGTCAGTGGCGTTTTATACCGAGAAATCCAAAAAAGTTGAAAATTCATTACAAATTTGCGTTGACTTTAGGTAACTAAAGTTTCATACTCCTTTTCAACCACTGGGGGATGTGAACACGCACGGATCGTTCGCATCATGATTGAAGAGGATTTCTTAGACATGTTCACGCATCAGCTAAACATTATCAGCGTAGTAATTATCTGATGCGGGTTAGCACATACAGCTAGCCCGTACGATAACGGGCGGCTGATGAAGATGAGGGCCGTCGAGCGCAACCGACGGCCCTCATTTTTTATGTCTAGGAAGTTCTTTTTAGAGGAGGAAATGTAATGAACGGAGTTTTGCTCATGGTTGTGGCTGCGGCGGTGCTCGCCTGCGGCTATCTGGGCTACGGCCGCTGGCTGGCCAACAAGTGGGGCGTTGACAAAGAGGCCCTCACGCCGGCCAAGCGCATGAAGGACGGCAAGAGCTTCTCGCCCGTCTCTGCCTTCACCGCGTTCTCGCACCAGTTCAGCTCGATCTGCGGTGCTGGCCCTGTCACGGGTACGATCGTCGCCATGGCCTTTGGCTGGCTGCCCGTCGTGCTCTGGGTCCTCGTCGGCGGTATCTTCTTTGGTGCCGTCCACGACTTTGGTGCTCTGTACGCTTCGATGAAGAACAACGGCAAGTCGCTCGCTCAGCTCATCGAGAAGTACATCGGCAAGACCGGCCGTCGCCTGTTCCTGCTGTTCTGCTGGCTGTTCTGCATCATCGTCATCGCCGCCTTCACCGACATGGTCTGCAAGACGTTCATGTTCACCCCGGCCGTTGACGCTTCTGGTGCTGCTACCGGTGCCATCGACTTCACCAAGTCCTATGCCGCCGGCTGCGCTGGTACCATCTCCATCCTGTTCACCTTCGTCGCTATCGCCTTTGGTTGGGCCCAGAAGAAGTTCAACCTCACCGGTGCTGCCGAGTTCGTCACCGGCGTGGTCCTCATGGTTCTCATGTTCGCCGTCGGTATGCAGTTCCCGGTCTACCTGGATAAGTTCCAGTGGTTCGCCGTCGTCATGGTCTACCTGGTCTTCGCTGGCGCTATGCCCATCCAGATGCTCAAGACCCCGCGTGACTACCTCACTTCCATCATGATGATCGTCATGATCGTCTGCGCTGTCCTCGGCATCGTCGTCCTGGGCGTCAACGGTCAGGCCACTATCACCGCTCCGGTCTTCACCGGCTTCTCCACTGCCTCCGGCATGATGTTCCCGGTCCTGTTCGTCTCCGTCGCTTGCGGTGCTCTCTCCGGTTTCCACAGCCTCGTTTCTTCCGGCACCTCTTCTAAGCAGGTCGAGAAGGAGCAGGACGCCGTCAAGGTCGGTTACGGCGCCATGATCGTCGAGTCCTTCGTCGGCATCCTTGCCATCATCGTCGCCGGCATCATGTTCTCCGACATGAACACCGCCGGTACCGGCGCCCTCAACGCCGGTGTCGCTTCCACCCCGTTCCAGATCTTCGCCGCTGGCATCTCCCGCGGTATGCAGGCCTTCGGTGTTGACGGCACGCTCGCTACCGTCTTTATGACCATGAACGTCTCTGCTCTGGCCCTGACCTCGCTCGACGCCGTCGCCCGCATCGCCCGCACTTCGTTCTCCGAGTTCTTTGCCCAGACCAACGATGCCCTGGCCATCGAGTCCAAGGCCGGCTATATGAAGGTCCTCGGCAACCCCTGGTTCGCCACGGTCGTTACCCTGCTTCCCGGTCTTGCCCTCGCTTTTGGTGGCTATGCCAACATCTGGCCGCTCTTTGGTGCTTCCAACCAGCTGCTCGGCGGCATGACCATGATCACCCTCGCCGTGTTCTGTAAGTGCACCGGCCGCAAGGGCTGGATGCTCTACGTGCCCGTCGTCTTCCTGCTCTGCTGCACTTTCACCTCGCTGGTCCAGAGCGCCATGGGCTGCATGGTCGCTGTCCAGGCTTACGGCTTCTTCGGCACCATCCCGGCTACCGCCACCACGGCCGCCGTCTCCGTCGCCGCCACCAAGGGCCTGCAGCTTGTCTTTGCCGTTCTGCTGATGGTCCTGGGCCTCATCGTTGCCGTTAACTGCCTCAAGGAGTTCTTCGGCAAGGAGACCGGTTCCATGCCTGACGAGGATCCCGAGTGGTCCGAGATGGGCAAGGCCGAGTATGGCCGCACTGCTGCTGCCGAGGCTCCCGTCGACGCCGAGGCCGCCAAGGCTTAGCCGACCTGACGAGTTGAACGTCACATCTATATGACTCGGAAAGACCGGGTCCGCGACTTCGCGGGCTCGGTCTTTTTTTCATGCAAAAGCGGGTGACGCTCGAGTGTTCTCGCAGATGTTTTGCATGGATAAGGGCGCGCGTTGTACCATATGGACGTATATGTGTGCATATGAAAGGGGCCCCGTGGCCAAGACGGTATATTCCGATAACCAAAATAATGTCGATGCCCTGGCTGAACGTCTGAGCAGCCAGACGTCGCTTTCTGCCGAGCGTGCCAAGCTGGTTGCCTACGACCTGCTTTGCCGCAAGGCGCTCAAGATTAAGTCGAGTGCGCTGGCGCAGATTTTCCGCTCCGTCGATAAGGAATGTGACACCAAGGCGATGCGCGATGAGCTTATCGCGGCCAATATTGTGACCAAGATCGAGGGTAGCGGCATTAACGGGCACCCGGCGTTCTATACCATCAATGCCGAGATCCGCGATGCCCAGGAGCAGCCTGCCGAGTCCGTCGAGGATTCCGCTGACGTGCCTGCTGTGGAAGAAGTTGCTCCGCGTGAGCATGTCGATACCGATGAGTTGCTCGATGAGAACGTCGTGCGTGCCTTTACGGCCAAGGCAGGACGCGGCGGTTTTGGCGGGGGTGGCAAGCGCGATGCGCAGCGCCGCGCCCAGCAGGAGCGCTTCCGTCGCGCCGTCGCTCAAAAGGATGGGGCCGTTACCGAGGTTGTCGAGAACGAGCCCGTCTCCGAGCCGCAGGAGTCTGTGAAAGAGCAAAAGTCCGCTGAGCCTCAGGAACCCAAGCGTCGCCGCGGTGCGCATTTTAGGGCCGAGCAGCAGGATGTTGTGCGCGAGGCCGAAGAGACTGCCGAAGTTGCGGACGATTCTGAGAAGCCGGCCAAGAAGGCCTCAGACTCGTGTCGTCCCGGTCGCGGCTTTGCAGGTCGCGCGTACCCCGTAAAGCGCCAGGAGAAGGTTAATCAGGTTCCGGAGGTGCGGGCCGAGAAGGCCGTGAAGCCTGCCGAGTCGGGAGTTCGTGAACAGAAGCCTGTTGATGAGCAGACTGCGTCCGATACGGAGACCCAGGGCCAGCAACCTGCGGTTGAACAGACGGGGGAGGGTGCTTCGAGCAAGCCTCGCCGCCGTCGCCATCGTGGGGGCCGCAGTTCCCATGCCGAGACTGCAGCCGAGAAGACCACGCCGCAGGACGAGGATGCGAAGGTCGAGGTTTCTTCGGGGCAGCCTAAGCGCCAGCGGGCGAAGGAGAGTAAGTCCGATCGTCCGCAGAAGCAGGCGTCTATGCCGAAGCGCGAGCGCAATTCCCAAGGCGATTCTAAGCGCAAGTCTCAGAAGAAGCCGGAGTCTGCCGCAGCAGATACTGCTGCCCAGCAGCCCAAGTCGGCCGTTCACGGCGAGGTCTCGGCGTTTGCCCTTGCCCGCGTTTTAGGCAGGCAGCTGCTCAAAGTTGTCCCTACGCCCACGGCGCTCTCTAAGATCAAGGAGCAGCAGACTCAAATTGTTAAGGTCGAGGGCAAGGACGGCAAAAAGGCTCCGCAGCGCACTCAGCACAACGAGATGTCCAATCGCAAGATTGCCGAGGAAATTGCGATCATCCAGGCTTGGATTGAGCAGAATCGCGGTGCCGACACGCCGGTCGCTTCGCGTCGCCAGCGCGCCTACCAGATTTTTAACGATGAGAAGGCCTTTGACGGCAAGCACGGCGAGCGCCTGATTCGGCGTATGACCGAAAAAGGTATCAGCATGCAGGCGATTAAGGTCGCCCCCAACCGCCCCGTGCACTTTACGGGTTTCTTTACGCTGGGCGCCGACAAGCCGTTCATTATGGTCGAGAACCTAGACACCTATGACGAAATCGTCAAGCTCCTGCGCGGCCGCAAGCACGCCAAGCTTTTTGGCACCAAGGTGGGCGGCGTGATCTTTGGCGGTGGCTGCAAGGCGAGCGTTTCGCACGCACTGGATGATTATCTGGCCGAGATCGGCTATCGCTTTAACTATGTCTACTACGTGGGCGACATCGACCGAGAGGGTGCGCGCATTGTCGAGCAGACCCGTAACGCCAATGTGGTAGAGATTCGCCTGCATGCCGGTATGTATCGAGCCATGCTTGCCGAGCACAAGCGTCGCGTGAAGGCCGGCGGAGAGTGCGAACCCGCAGCTGCCAACCAGGGTGTGCCGCAGAACCTGGCGGCGACGATCAAGGATCTGCCCATGGTCACGCGCGTGCAGTTCCGCAACGTGCTGCGCGAGGGCGGACGCATTCCACAGGAGATTCTGATGACCGCCGACTATCGGGATGGCGACTCGGGAAGCTTCGACCGCATGCTGAACAATTAGTTCCGCCGTTCTACCGAACGGCGGTCCTCTCGACGCTGCGAGGGGCCCTGGCACGGCAATCTGACGTTCAACTTCGGCGGCGCGACCAGAAGGTCAGCGCCGCCTTGTTTCACGTCACCTTGCCATGCCAGGGCCCCTCTCGCTGTCACGTCCAAAACATCGGGGCTAGTGGCCTCCTGTTCGTGCGGAACTCGCGATAAACCTAAGCCGGTGCCCCCGCTCTCCCGGGGCCTGTGGCTACTTGGTTGTCGCAAGCGGCTCGCTTTTCGGAACTGGGCTGATGATTTCTAGATGTAAGGCGCTCTTGGTCCTAACGGGCCTGGGGCGCCTATCTTTTGGAGGTAGATTTTTGGGACATGCCTGAAAATCTACCTCAAACTTCTAGTGTAGGACGAGAAGTTGTAGCTGAAACTTCTCTTGTAGGACGAGAAGTTATATACTCAAGATGTTGAAAGGAGAGCATTATGGCGCCTACAGCGTTGGGTATTGCAGAGATTGTTGCCGAGGCCCGTTCCTTTGAGATTCCTCACGTCGTGCATCGAGACGATGCCATCAGTGATCTTCCTGAGCCAAAGCCGTTCAATCTTGTCCATATCATCACGGGTATCAGGCGCTGCGGCAAAACGTTCTATGCGTTTCAATGGATTCGTCGCCTTATCGATCGCGGTGTCGATGCCGAGCGTATCTTCTATTTCAATTTTGCTGATGACCGTCTTCGACCGGCGCCGGACACGCTCATGAGCGACATTTTGGAAGAGTATTGGCGGCAGGTTCCCTCAGCGCGAACGAAAGGCTGTTATCTCTTTCTGGATGAGGTGCAGGAGACCGATGGCTGGCAGGGCGTTTGTCAGCGTTTGGCGGAGCACGAGAGCGTAACGCTTGTTATCACCGGATCGTCCTCAAAACTATCTGCCGATGAAATAGCGACGCAGTTTCGCGGTCGCTCGCAAGAGCACGCTATGCATCCGCTTTCATTCCGCGAGTATTGTGCGTTTCATCACATTGAAACGCCGGATATGTCTACTAGTGCTGGGGCTCCAGCTGTTTCTCCGCAGCGGCGAACTGATCTGGAATCGGCATATGACCGTTATCTCATAGAGGGTGGCTTTCCTGGGGTTCAGGAGCTTGATGCCGGTTCGCGTATTCAGATGCTTCAAGCCTATTTGCGAGATGTTGTTGCACGAGACATTCTCGAGCGGAGCGGGCGCACGGATATCGCTCTTGCCAACCAAGTAGGGCTCTTCTGCCTTCGAAACACGGGTTGCGACCTTTCGGTTAACAGTTTGTTGGAAGCCTTAAAGTCTGTCGGATATCGAGCGTCATGGGAAAAAATAAACGAACTCGTTCGTTTATTCCAGCAGGCTCATCTCATTGGATTACTTCCGGAGTATTCAACTTCTTTGGCTCCTAAGACAACGACAACAGACAAGGTCTATGCCGTCGACCAGGGGATGGCATATGCAACATCGCGTGCTAATCAGCAGGATATAGGAAAGCGTTTGGAGACTGCGATTTATGCTGAACTCATGCGCCGTACGGCAAACGGCCGGTTGGAAACGGTGACTTCATTTACGGCTCCAACGCAAGCACGAGAAAAAGTTGATTTCTTGGTCGGCGACGCTTTGGCATCGGAACCATA
The DNA here is from genome assembly GCA_018376905.1 of Collinsella sp. GTDB lineage: Bacteria > Actinomycetota > Coriobacteriia > Coriobacteriales > Coriobacteriaceae > Collinsella. The sequence goes on from JAHAAK010000025.1 coordinate 13,589, forward strand.
CGCGCTTTACCAGGTGACAGTCGATATGACGGCAGAGAAAACGCGCAGGCGTGAAGTTGGTTCCCTTGAGGTTGCTATGGTAAAAACCGGTATCAAGGATGCCAATATCATCACGCTGCGCGAGGCGACCCAGATCAAAACGGAGCATGGCGTCATCGAGGTTATTCCCGCATGGAAATGGTCGCTTGGTCTGTAATGCTACGCCGGCCCGCCGGGGCCGCACGGCACCATGTTGATGACCGGCGCTTTAGGAACGTCCCTAAGTGCCGGTTTGGCTGGTAAGTCGAGATGTGGGGAGCCCGTTGCTGGTATGGGACGGAGGGATTCCGCGTCCGCCTGGTCGGCGGCCGCGCTCCGCTGCGTCGCTTCGCTCCTTGCGTGCTGCGCTGGAAAACGCTTCGCGTTTCCTCAGCTTCGCACCCTTGCGGGTTCGAATCCCTCTGCTTGCCCACAAGAAAGCGCCCTGGGCCGTTATGGGCTCAGGGCGCTCAATTTTAATGGCTGGGACGGAGGGATTCGAACCCCCAACAGCCGGCACCAAAAACCGGAGTTCTACCGTTGAACTACGTCCCAATGTGTGGTGTTGCCCAAAAGCAACTCGTTTAGTTTACCTAATCTGCGAGGGCATCGCAAACGCCATCGAGCAGGCGTACGGCGAGTGTCTGCGCGTCGCTGGCCGTGAAGGTGCCGTTGTAGCGCGTCATGCCCGTGAGCTCAATGCGAATGCGTGCCGGCTTCTGCTGCGCGGCGACATTGGCAGTGCGGATGCGCTGGGCCAGGTTATGGCACTCGGCGAGGGCGATCGTGGCGCGCGGCGCTGCATCTGCGGGCAGCTCATCGCTTGCAATTTCGAGTACCAGGTCCACGTCGGTCGGAACCTCGGAATCGCAAAGCATCATGCCGCTACTATCGGTCGTCGCCGTGGCGATGTTCCACATGCGCGATGCAACGCTGCGCGCGATGGGGTCCTCACCGATGACGGCAATCTGGAAGCGCTCGAGCACGTTGGCGGCGCGAGCAAAACCGATGCGGGACTCGGCTTCGGTGACCGAGGGCTTGCCCTCCCACACATGGTGCAGGCGGTTGATGTAGGCGTAGGTGTCCTGGAAGGCCATGCCGTCGGCAAACAGGCCGACATTTTCCTGGAACTGCTGCAGGGCGGCCTCGGTATGCGGACCAAAGTAGCCGTCGTCTTCGCCACAGGCAAAGCCCAAAACGTTGAGAGCGCGCTGCAGGGCCTGCACATCGGCGCCATGGAAATTGGGCATGCGCAGATAGAGAGTGCGGTCGCCCAGCTTATACGAAGCGTCTACAAGGGCGCTCCAGCAGGGGATATCGACGGCATGACCGGCAGCAAGGCCGCTGTCGAGCCTGAAGGTGCTGACGGCCTGCTCAGTGGTGGCTCCAAAGTACTTGTCGGTGACTTCGGCGGCATCAATCGTGTAGCCGAGCTGCAGGAGACGAGACTGCACGTCCTCGACGGCTGCTCCTTGCATGCCCGTTGTAATAGGTTCCATGAACGAACCCCTTTCGGCGTACCATTCGTACTATTTGAGCGTCTGTCGGATAGACAACGCAAAGGGATGCATAAACATGCAACCAACAGTGTAGCAAGTTGTGCCTAAATACGCTGCTGACAGGTTTTATAACCCCCGTTAGTTAAGGCGCTCCACAAAGAAATCTGCCATGGAGAGGAACAGCTCGCGTGCGTGCGGATCAAGCTCAACGTTCTCGATGGCCGCTTTGGCCTTAGCGGTCAGGTCGAGCGCGTAAGTGTGGGCGTAATCGATGGAGCCGGTCTCCTGGAAGATCTCCACGGCGCGTGCGAGCTGCGCGGGATCATCGGTGCCCGAGGAAAGAATCGCCTCGACCTCGTCGTGGTGGCGCTCATCAGAGAGGGCGTGTACGGCGACAAGCGTGCGCTTGCCCTCGGTGATGTCGGTGCGGAAGTCCTTGTTGGCGGCTTCCTTAGTGCCGACAAGGTTGAGCAGGTCGTCCTGAATCTGAAAGGCAAGGCCCGTGTGCAGGCCAAAGGCGCGCAGCGCTTCGATTTGCTCATCGTTGCCGCCGCCGATAATGGCTCCGGCGGCAAGCGGCGTGGCTCCGCTGTAAAACGCGGTCTTGTGCGTCGCCATGTCCAGGTAGTCATCAACCGAGATATCAAAGCGCCCGTCACGGACCCAACCCAGGTCGAGTGCTTGACCCTCAATGGTGCGGACGATCATCTCGGTAAGCTCGTGGAGCACGCGCAGCTTCACGTCGGACTCCAGCGTGGGGTCGTCGAGAACCGTCTTGGTGACCATGGTGAGCGCCAGGTCGCCACAATTGATGGCAAGGCCCGTGCCCTCGGTAAGGTGCATGCAGGGCTTGCCTCGACGAAGCTGTCCGTTGTCGGCGATGTCGTCATGGATAAGCGCTCCCGACTGAAAGTGCTCGATAGCTGCCGCCGCGCTGCGGGCGCTCTCAAAGCTGCCACCTACCGCGGTGGCGGCGAGCATGCAGATGAGCGGGCGGTGGCGCTTGCCGGCATTGGCCGTAAAAGCCGAGAGCGGCGCGTACAGGTAGCGCTCGATATCGGCAGAGGTCGCCTGTCCGTCAAAGAACGTGGCCAGATAGGCGTTAATCTGGTCAAAGTGCTGGGCTAAAAAGCTGGTAAACGGACTGGACACGGGTTCTCGCATTCTTTCTGAGGTTGCGTTGATGCAATATGCAGACAACATATTGCCACATTAGGGCGTTTGGCGCGGCAGTTTTGGCGATTTAGGACAACGGGCGTGCGTTTGATGGAGCGCGCCTAAATCAGCCTAAAATGCTCGAGCGCCGCAACGACACCGTCGTGATCGACGGTGCCGGTCACGTAATCGGCCTTATCCTTGAGATAGTCCGGTGCATTGCCCATGGCGATACCGACATCGACGGCGTTCATCAGCGAGACGTCATTGCTGGCGTCGCCGATGCCGTATACGGTTCCGTGGTGGGGATCGAGGGCGTCGAGTACAGACTGGATGCCCCCGCGCTTCGTGCATTCGCGGGGCGAGATTTCGGTTACCTCGAGTTCGAGCTCGTTAAAGCACAGCAGCGGCTCAAGTGCCTTATCTTGAGCGATGTGGTTGGCGAGCGATGTAGACATCAAGATCTTGTAGACACTGTAATGTTGCAGCTGCGTGACTGCGTCGCCCAGGGTGCGCGCGTATCCGGGAGCATCGGGCGCATCGGCACTCATGCGCACGACGCCGTTGAGGCCCTCAAAGCGGATGACCTCGCCCGATTGCTCAAGGTAGGGGGCAAGACGCTGCAGCATACTGGGCGTCATCGACAGATCGCGAATTGTGTGTCCGTTGATCTCGGCGTAACCGCCCGCAAGACAGACGATGCCGGTCCAGGGCAGCTCAAGAAGTTTGGGGTGGATGCAGCTCAGGGTACGTCCCGTGCAGATAAAGGCCATGTTGCCGTTGGCGACAAACTCGCGGATTGCCTGCGAAACCGCCTCGTTGGGATAGGGGGAGAGGTCCCGCTCGTCTTCGGGAAGGTCTTGGGCGAGCCTGGGGTCTTGCCAGGCGAGCGTTCCGTCGATATCGAAGAAGCAAATATTGCCGCGCTTATGGGCCGCGCTGGCGGCAGGGGAGGCCGAGGTGGTGGGCACAAATTCCGGCTCGAGGCCCATGATCTGGTCAAAATGCTCTTTAACGCGGGGAACGGAGATGCCGATAATCACCTGGGCGGTCTTGCCCGTAATGATGAGGCCCTTGGCGCCCACTGCGACAAACGACGCGTTATCTGCAACGATGGAAGGGTCTGCGACCTCGACGCGCAGGCGCGTGGCGCAGTTGGTTGCGCCCACGATATTGCCAACGCCACCTAAAAGCTGAATTACCCGCTCAGCGAGGACGTGATCTTGATCGGATCGACTATTGACCTCGTCATTGGGAGATTGCTCTTTGGCAAAGTCGCTTCCCGTTAAACGATCGATTGCCGCGCGATTGGCGACATGATCCTCGCGGCCCGGCGTCTTAAGGTCATAGACCAAGATGAGTGCTCGAAAACTAACAAAAAAGATGAGGCTAAAGGCAAGGCCGATACCGAGCGCCAAAAGATAGGCACCGGCATGCGTGCGCATGAGCGGAATAAAGTTGAAGGCTGCCATCTCAATCAGGCCGCCCGAGAAGATGCCGACGATGCCAAAGAGATTCATGGTTGTGGCAAGGCAAGACGATAAGACGGCGTAGAGCAAAAAGAGCCCGGGGTGGGTGAACATAAAGAGAAACTCGAGTGGCTCGGTAACGCCGCAAACCACCGAGGCGACGATGGCGGGCAAAAGGATGACCTTAAGGCCGGCGCGGCGCTCTGGTTTTGCGGTGGAGTAGAACGCGGCTGCGATGGCGGGAAGGCCAAAGAGCTTGACCCAGCCGGTGGCGGTAAAACCGGCCCACGGCGCAAGTTCATTAAGGGGGCGCGTGCTATGGGAGAGGATGGGGAGCAAGCTGCTCCACGTGGCGTAGATGCCGTCGTTAATGACCAGGTTGTCGTAGTAGATCGGCATGTAGAGCAGGTGGTGCAGCCCCATGGGCTCGAGCGCTCGCTCCAAAAGCACAAAGATGCCCACGCCAAAGGGGCCGACGCTCGTAAGTGCATGGCGCAGCGTTTCGGTCATTGCGTATACGGAGGGCACGATGGCGGCCGAGATAGCGGCAAGGGCAAACACGGCAAAAAAGCTGATGAGGTAGACCAGCGAGGAGCCCGAGAAGGTGCCGAGCCAATCGGGAACCTTGGCATCGTAGAAGCGGTCATGGATGGCGACGACGGTTGCCGATACCGCCAGCGGGCCGATAATGCCGGTGTCGAGCGTCTTGATGCCGTCGATGATGGTGATGCCGCTAGCGGAGGTCAAAGACGACGGGTACTTAAGTCCAAGATTGTCTCCGCTCAGCTTAATGATCTCGCTCAAAAAGAAGCAGTAGGCAAAATAGGCGACGAGAGCCTCGAGGCAGCAACGAGCCGGTTGTTTTTGGGCAAGACCGATGGGCAGCGCTACGGCAAAAAGGAGCGGGAGGCGTTTAAAGACCGTCCACGAGCCGCGCTGGATGATGGTCCAAAAAGCGTACCAAGGGGTTCCGTATACGGCGAGATCGCCGACGATGTCCGCAGTCGTTGCGAGAGCGGAGACGCCGACCATGAGGCCTGATATAGAAAACAGCATGGCGGGCGCGAACATTGCCCCGCCAAAGCGTTGGATTTTTTGCAGCATGTTCTGCCTTCCGAATATCGAGGCGCGTTGCGCGTGGGGAAACGTTTAAACAATGGATTCATTGTAGAGGACCAGACGATTGTCGTACCGGCAGTTTTGAGCGAAACCGATTTGGGCATGACAGAAACCGTCAACGGTTAAATCCTGTCGCTTTACCGATATTCGGTTTAAACAACTTTAAGAAATGCTATCGTGCCTAGCCGGAAATGAATAATGTAGAGGTGAAACAATGCCAAAAGCGATATACGAAGGAATCTACCGAGAAATACGCTCGCGCATCATTAATGGGACCTATGCGTTTCAGGAGATGCTGCCAACCGAAGCCGAGCTGACCGCGGAGTTCGGATGCACTCGCAATACCGTCCGTCGCGCCTTGGGTATGCTGGCCGACGGGATGTTTGTGCAGCCCATACACGGCAAGGGCGTGCGCGTTATTTGGCTTAAGGGCGAAACCGACATGTTGGGCGCACTCGAAGAGGTTGAGTCGTTTGGCGAGTTTGCAAAGCGCAACAATGCCGTTGCATCTACGGACGTTAAGTCTTTCGAACATCTGGTTTGCACCGAGCAACTCTCTCGTCACCTGGGCTTTAAGGTGGGCGAGGAGTTGATTCGCGTAGTGCGTGTCCGAAGCCTCAACGGCAACGCGCGCCAAGTGGACCATGGCTATTTTTTGGCGTCGATCGCCAAGGGCCTGACTCCCGAGATCGCGGCAGATTCTATTTACGGCTATCTGGAGCACAAGCGCGGTGTCAAAGTGATGGCGAGCCGTCGTACGGTGAGTGTCGAGCTCGCCAACGATGAGGACTGCAGCTATCTTGACCTCGGCAAATACAACTGCGTTGCCGTCATGGAGAGTCAGTCGTACACCTCGGACGGTATCTTGTTTGAGGTGACGCACACTCGCACACACCCCGAGATCTTCCATTACCGTGTCAATTCCAAGCGATAGCCGGCTAGCTCGCAGCCTGACGAGACTCATGGCCTCAAAGAGAAAACGCCCGGTCAAACCGACGGTACATCGGCTTGACCGGGCGTTTTCTCTGCATTCGATAACAAATAATTGTTTATACAAAACTTGTCAAGTATCAAGTTGAAATTACCGTTCACCGAAGTTTTTCTACCGCTCTAGTAATACTTGTTCAAACAACTAGCCAAATAGCGTATCGTTCAAATCAGCAAAAGGGGCAAAGTCCCCGAGCCAATCTCCGAAGGCGGCGGCAAAGGGTGCCGCCACGGTGTGAAAGGGTGGATTGTAATGAAGAACGAAATGAGCAGAAGGCAGTTCCTGGGCTTTGCTGGTTCCGCGGCTGCAGTTCTTGGTCTGGGCCTCGTGGGTTGCGGTGGTTCTGCCGGCTCCGGCTCCTCTGCTTCTGGTGACGCTGCCGAGGTCTACTTCCTCCAATTCAAGCCCGAGGTCGACAAGGAGTGGAAGGAGATCGCCAAGGCCTATAAGAAGGAGAAGGGCGTCGAGGTCAAGATCGTGACCGCTGCCTCCAACACCTACGAGGAGAAGCTCAAGTCCGAGATGTCCAAGAGCTCCGCTCCGACCCTGTTCCAGGTCAACGGCCCCACCGGTCTTAAGAACTGGAAGGATTACTGCGCCGACCTGTCCGATACCAAGCTCCGCGGTGAGCTCATTGATGACTCCCTGGCTCTGCAGTCCGACGGCAAGGATGTGTGCATCGACTGGGTTCAGGAGAGCTTCGGCATTATTTACAACAAGCAGCTGCTCGAGAAGGCTGGCTACAAGGCCGAGGACATCAACTCCTTCGACAAGCTGAAGGCTTGTGCCGATGACATCCAGGCCCGCAAGGACGAGCTTGGTGTCGAGGGTGCCTTCACTTCCGCCGGCATGGACGACTCCTCCAGCTGGCGCTACACCACCCACCTTGCCAACATGCCGCTCTACTACGAGTTTGAGAAGGAGCACAACCAGGAGGACGACGAGATCAAGGGTGAGTTCCTCGACAACTACAAGCAGATCTTCGACCTGTACATCACCGACTCCACCTGCGATCCTTCGCAGCTTGCCTCCAAGACCGGCGACGACGCCACCAACGAGTTCGCAACCGGCAAGGCCGTCTTCTATCAGAACGGCTCTTGGGCATACGCTGACCTCACCAAGGCCGGTATGACCGACGACCAGCTCGGCATGCTGCCGATCTACATCGGCGTCGACGGCGAGGAGAACCAGGGCCTGTGCTCCGGCGGCGAGAACTACTGGTGCGTGAGCTCCCAGGCTTCCGAGGATGCTCAGAAGGCCACCGAGGACTTCATGTACTGGTGCGTCACCGCTGACACCCCGACCAGCATCATCGCCGACAAGATGGGTCTGACCGCTCCGTTCAAGAGCGCCAAGGAGACCACCAACGTCTTCTCGCAGCAGGCCGTTGCCATGGCCAAGGACGGCAAGAAGACCGTCGCTTGGGACTTCGTCTACATCCCCTCTGAGGAGTGGAAGAAGAACCTCAAGCAGGCTCTCATTGCTTATGCTGCCGACAACACCAAGTGGGACGGCGTCAAGAACGCCTTCGTCGATGGCTGGAAGACCGAGAAGGCTGCTTCCGAGTAAGCAGTTGCTGCCCAAGCTATCTGATTAGCGACAGGGGGCGGGCAGACGTAGGTTTGCCCGCCCCCTGCATATTGAAAGGACCCTTCTATGGGCAAAGCACTCAAGCGCTGGTGGCCGCTCTTTATGCTGCCCACGTGCCTGGCGTTTATGATCGGGTTCGTGATCCCTTTTATCCAGGGCTTCTATCTCTCGTTCTGCCAGTTTATTACCATTAACAACGCGCATTTTGTCGGTATTGAGAACTACGTGCGCGCACTGTCCGATCCGCAGTTTGCTACGTCGTTCTTCTTTACGGTGGCGTTTGCCTTCCTGTCGACGGTGCTCATCAACGTGATCGCCCTCGCCATTGCGCAGGCGCTCACCCGCAAGGCGCTCAAGGGTACCAATATCTTCCGTACGATCTTCTTTATGCCCAACCTCATCGGCGGCATCGTGCTGGGCTACATTTGGCAGATTCTGATCAACTGCCTGCTTTCCAACATCGGCGCCCAGCTCATTGCCCTTAACTCTGCTGCTGGCTTCTGGGGCCTTATCATCCTGACCCTGTGGCAGCAGGTCGGCTACATGATGATCATCTACATCGCCGGTCTGCAGTCCATTCCGTCCGACTACATCGAGGCCGCCAAGGTTGACGGTGCCACGGCATGGCAGACGTTCTGGAAGGTTAAGATCCCCAATCTGATGCCGACGATCACCATCTGCCTGTTCCTGTCCATCACCAACGGCTTTAAGCTGTTCGACCAGAACCTCGCCCTTACCGGCGGCGCCCCTGCGCACTCCACCGAGATGCTCGCCCTGAACATCTACAACACGTTCTATTCGCGTGCCGGTATCGCATGGCAGGGCATCGGTCAGGCCAAGGCGGTTATCTTCTGCATCCTGGTCGTAGCAATCTCCATGATCCAACTTAAGGCCACGAGGTCCAAGGAGGTGCAGCAGTAATGAAACGCGATAAGGCTATTAACCGCGCGCTCTCGATTTTCTTTACGATCCTGTCGCTCGCGTGGATCTACCCCGTGTTCATGATTGCGCTCAATTCCTTTAAAAAGGCAACTGCAATCAGCACCACCACGGCATTCGATCTGCTCACGCCCGAGACGTTCAACGGCCTCGCAAACTACATGCACGCCCTTAACGAGCAGGGCTTTGCCTCGGCATTTATGTACTCGCTCATCATCACGGTCACGTCGGTCGTGCTGATTCTGGTGTGCTGCTCCATGTGTGCTTGGTACGTAGTGCGCGTCAACAGCAAGATCTCGAACTTCTTCTATTACCTGTTCGTCTTCTCGATGGTCGTGCCCTTCCAGATGCTCATGTTCACGCTGTCCAATTTGGCGGACCGCATCGGCTTCAACACGCCGTTCAACATCTGCTTTATCTACCTCGGCTTTGGCGCGGGCCTGGCGGTCTTTATGTTCGCCGGCTTTGTCAAGAACATCCCGCTCGAGATCGAAGAGGCGGCCATGATCGACGGCTGCAACCCGGTCCAGGTGTTCTTTAAGATCGTCCTTCCCATTATGAAGCCCACCTATCTTTCGGTCGGTATCCTTGAGACCATGTGGGTCTGGAACGACTATCTGCTGCCCTACCTTACGCTCGACTCCACCAAGTACAAGACCATTCCTATCTTGATCCAGTACTTCCGTGGCGGCTATGGCCACGTCGAGCTCGGCCCCATGATGGCATGCATCATGATGGTCGTCATCCCCATCGTCATCATGTACATCTTCTGCCAGAAGTACATCATTGACGGCGTTGTGGCAGGTGCCGTCAAGGGCTGATGCCGTAACTGTTTTGCAAGTTTTGGCGGCGCCCCTCAGCGCGGCGCCGCGTATCGAAAGGTAAAGACATGGCCGAGATCGTTCTCAAACATGTTCAGAAGGTGTATCCCAATAACGAGTCAAAAAAGAAGGGCTTCTTTGGCAAAAAGAAGAAGACCGAGGAGAAGAAGCACAACCTTAAGGTTACCGAGGACGGTGTGCTTGCTGTAGAGGACTTCAACCTCACCGTTCACGACCAGGAGTTCATCGTCCTCGTTGGCCCCTCTGGCTGCGGTAAGTCTACGACGATGCGCATGATCGCCGGCCTGGAGGACATCACCTCGGGCGATGTACTCATCGATGGCAAGCGCGTCAACGACGTCGCTCCCAAGGACCGCGACATCGCCATGGTGTTCCAGAGCTATGCTCTGTATCCCAATATGACGGTGTACGAGAACATGGCGTTTACGCTCGAGCTCAAGAAGGTCCCCAAGGACGAGATCGACCGTAAGGTTCGCTCCGCTGCTGAGATCCTGGGTATTACCGAGTACCTCGACCGTAAGCCCAAGGCGCTTTCGGGCGGCCAGCGCCAGCGCGTCGCCATCGGCCGCGCCATCGTGCGTGACCCCAAGGTCTTCCTGATGGACGAGCCGCTGTCCAACCTGGATGCCAAGCTTCGTAACCAGATGCGTGCCGAGCTCATTAAGCTGCGTCACGAGATCAAGGGCACGTTCATTTATGTTACTCACGACCAGACCGAGGCTATGACCCTCGGTGACCGTATCGTGGTCATGAAGGACGGCGTCGTCCAGCAGATCGCCACCCCGCAGGAGGTCTTCAACCATCCCGCGAACATCTTCGTCGCCGGCTTTATCGGCGTGCCGCAGATGAACTTCTTCGATGCCCAGCTGGTGCGCTCGGGCAACGGCTTTACCGTCAAGACCGAGGATATGAACGTGGCGCTCGCCCCCGAGACCTGCGCTCAGCTTGCTCTCAACTGGGACGGCGGCGACGTGAAGGAGATCACGGCCGGCGTGCGCCCCGAGCAGATTCTGCTTGCCGACAAAGACGAGGAGGGCGCGCTCCAGGGTACCGTCGAGGTGACCGAGCTCATGGGTTCGACCGAGCATGTCCACGTGACCGCTCCCGACGGCCAGTTTGTTCTGATTATCCCCGTCGTCGACCTCGAGGCCAAGGGCGCGCTCAAGGCTGGCGACACTATCTGGTTCAAGTTCGAGAAGAACGCGACCCATCTCTTCGATAAGGTGTCTGGCAAGAACCTTATCTAGGCCCGGTGCATCCGGACCCTCCCTTTGGGCGACTGCGGTATTGCCATCCTTTTGCCGCGGTCACATATAAGGCTCCCCTCCCGTCCACTGGGCGAGAGGGGAGCCTTTCTTTGTGTTGGGGCTGTCTGACCGGTCGTTTGTCTCGATCTGTAACGGGTGAGGCTGATTTCGGACGTTAGATGTTACAGATTGAGACGGTTCCGCTGAGCTAACCATTTCATCTAAATCTGTAACACCAAAGGTGAATTTCAGCTGCTAGATGTTACAGATCGAGATTGACCCAAGGGGGGCCGGTATGTCTCAATCTGTAACGGCTGGGGCCGTTTTTACCGAGTAGCTGTTACAGATCGAGATTCTTCGGTCGAGTCGGGTCACAGGGTAGCGTGCGGGCACAAAAAGCGGAGCCGCGTTGCCACGACTCCGCTTTCAAGAGGATGGGTAAAGGAAACGAAATTAGCTCAGGTGCCAAATCTCGTCGTTGTACTGGGAGATCGTGCGGTCAGACGAGAAGGTGCCGGCGTTGGCGATATTGATGAGCGCCTTGCGCATCCAGGCGTCCTGGTCCTCGTAGTCGGCCAACACGCGCTCCTTGGTCTGGATGTACTCCTCAATGTCGAGCAGGGCCATAAACCAGTCCTTGCCCTTAATGTCGTCGTGCAGGCGCTGCAGGCGCTCGGCGTTGCCGGTCGCCATAAAGGCGGGGTTGGTGATGAAGTCCACCAGCAGTTTAATGCCGGGCTTGCGGTAAAGTGCACCGGCGCTGTAGGTGCCGTCGGCATAGAGCTGCTCGACCTGCTTGGACGAGGCACCAAAGGTATAGATATTCTCGTCGCCCACGAGCTCGGCAATCTCCACGTTGGCACCGTCGAGCGTGCACAGGGTTAGGGCGCCGTTGAGCATGAACTTCATGTTGGAGGTGCCGCTCGCCTCCTTGGAGGCCAGGCTGATCTGCTCGGAGATGTCAGCGGCGGGGATCACGCGCTCGGCGGCGGTGACGTTGTAGTTCTCGATCATGACAACCTGCAGGTAGGGAGCCACGTCGGGGTCGTTTGCAATCCACTGCGACAGCGTCAAGATCAGATGGATGATGTCCTGCGCGATAGTGTAGGCAGGCGCCGCCTTGCCACCAAAGATGATGGTGACGGGGTGCTTAGGTCTGTTGCCGTTCTTGATATCGAGGTACTTCCAGATGATGTAGAGCGCGAGCATCTGCTGGCGCTTGTACTCGTGGATGCGCTTGACCTGGACGTCGATGATGGCGTTGGGGGGAATGGTCACGCCCTGCTCGAGCGCCATGAACTGGCGCATGATGGCCTTGGCCTCGACCTTGGTGGCGGCCAGGCGCTCAAGAACGTCCTTGTCGTCGGCGAACTTGGCGAGTTTGCTCAGATCGCCGGTGCTGCGCCAGTCGGTGCCGATCACATCGTCGAGCAGGCTGGCGAGCGCGGGGTTGGCCCCATGAATCCAGCGGCGGAAGGTGATGCCGTTGGTCTTGTTGGAGAACTTCTCAGGATAGATCTCGTAAAACGGATGAAGCTCGGTGTCCTCCAGGATCTTGGTGTGGAGGGCGGCTACGCCGTTGATGGAGAAGCCAAAGTGGATGTCCATGTGGGCCATGTGGACGGTGTCGTGCTCGTCGATGATGGCGACGCGCGGGTCATCGTGCTCGGCCTTCGCGATCTCATCGAGCTTGACGATAATGTCGGCGATGACAGGGGAGACCTTCTGCAGGCTGGCGAGCGGCCACTTCTCGAGCGCCTCGGCAAGAATCGTGTGGTTAGTGTAGGCGACCATGGAGCGTACGATGGTCACGGCCTCGTCAAACTCGATGCCATGCTCGGTGGTGAGCAAGCGAATGAGCTCGGGGATGACCATGGTGGGGTGCGTGTCGTTAATTTGGACCACGGCGTAGTCGGCCAGATCGTGCAGGTTGCTGCCGCGCTCGGCGGCCTCGTCGATCAGGAGCTGGGCGGCGTTGCTCACCATGAAGTACTCCTGATAGATGCGAAGTAGGCGGCCCTGCTCGTCGGAATCGTCGGGGTAGAGGAACAAGGTGAGGTTCTTGGCGATCTCGGTCTTGTCGAAGTCGATGGAGCTGCCGGGGACCAGGCCGTCGTCGACGCTCGCCAGGTCGAACAGGCGCAGGCGGTTTTTGGTGGGCTGGCCGTAACCGGGCACATCGATGTTGACGAGCTTGGAGGTAACGGCAAAATCGCCGAACTCGACGGTGTAGGAGCGGTCATCATCGACTAGGATGTCCTGCTCGCCGAGCCACTCGTCGGGGACGGCCTTCTGCTGGTTGTCGACAAAGCGTTGGCGGAACAGGCCGTAATGGTAGTTGAGGCCCACACCGTCGCCGGTAAGGCCCAGCGTTGCGATGGAATCCAAGAAGCACGCGGCCAGACGGCCCAGGCCGCCGTTGCCGAGCGAAGGCTCGACCTCGAACTCCTCGATCTTGTTGAGGTCGTGGCCTGCGGCGACGAGCTGGTCCTTAACCTCGTCATAGATGCCGAGGTCGATCATGTTGTTGATGAGCAGCTTGCCGATCAAAAACTCAGCAGAGATGTAGTAGAGCTTTTTCTTGCCGTTGTTGAGCGGGCAGGCGGCAGAGCGCTCCTGCACGAGTTTGACCAGCAGCTTGTAAATGCGACGGTCGTCGAGCTGCTCGAGCGAGGTGCCAAAAGACTGCTCGGCGAGTTCCATGAGGTTAATTTGGGGCATGTTTTCTCCTGTGATGGGTTGTTTCATGTCTGCAATTCATAAGAAGCCCGCGCGAGGGATTGAGATGGCCTCACGCGGGGAAACGGACGCGTCCGCACGGTGAGGTGGGGTCGGGCGTGGTGGCTCCTATTGGGGAAGCTCAATTTCGGCTTCCGACGGGATGCGGAAGTAGGTCTCGGTCCAGTCGGTGAGCTTGTGCTCGAGCTCGCGGGTGATGGCGCCATCGAGCATGCGCCAGGTCCAGTTGCCGCCCAGGGTGGCGGGAGTGTTGATGCGCGCCTCGTTGCCCAGGTTGAGCAGGTCTTGCATGGTGTAGATGCAGGTATCGCTCACGCTGGCGGCGATGGTGCGGTTGAGCGCATCGGCCATGGGCTCGCCTGCCTGCTGGTGGGTGTACAGGGTCGCCTGCTCGCGCTGACGCGGGGTAGCCGTTCCCTCAAACCAACCGCGCGCCGTCTCGTTGTCGTGTGTGCCCACATAGGCGACGGTGTTGGCAATGTAGTTGTGCGGCAGGTAGTACGAGTTGGTGCCCTCAAAGGCGAACTGCAAGATCTTCATGCCGGGGAAGCCCGAGTTGTCGCGCATGTCGATGACGCCGGGGGTGAGGAAGCCCAGGTCTTCGGCGATGATGGGCAGCGTGCCGAGCTTTTCCTCGAGCGTCTTGAAGAACTTGAGGCCGGGACCCTGCGTCCACGAACCGTAGGACGAATCGGGCGAGGAGAACGGCACCTCCCAATAGGCCTCGAAGCCGCGGAAGTGATCCAGGCGGATGACATCGTACATGTCGAGGGCGGCGCGAATGCGGCCCTCCCACCAGGAGAAGCCGTCGGACTCCATGGCGTCCCAGTCGTAGATGGGGTTGCCCCAGTACTGGCCGGTGGCCGAGAACTGGTCGGGCGGCGTGCCGGCGACGCTCACGGGATTGCCGGCGGCGTCGATCTTAAAGAGCTCAGGCGTCGCCCACATCTCGACAGAGTCACGCGAGACATAGATGGGCAGGTCGCCGATGATGAGAATGTCGCGCTCATTGGCATAGGCCTTGAGGCGGCTCCACTGGCGATCGAAGAAGTACTGCGTCATCTGGTGGTAGAGCATACGCGCCGGATGGTCGGCGCAGACCTTGGCGGAAGCTTCGCCGCGGGTGCGGAGTTCCGCGGGCCACTCCCAAAACGCCTTGAGACCGCACTCCTCTTTGACGGTCATGAACTCACAGTAGGGGATGAGCCAGTCCTCGTTGGCCTGGATAAAGTCATCGAAATCGGCCGGCTTGTCGGCGGCAAAGCGCTCGGCGGCGCGGTCGAGAATCTGACGGCGGCCACCAAAGATGGCACCATAGTCGACATTGCTGGGGTCGGAGCCCAGGTACACGCCGTCGATATCGCACTGCTCCAGATAGCCGGCCTCGATAAGCTCGGCAAAGTCGATGAAATTGGGGTTGCCCGCACGGGCCGAGAACGACTGATAGGGCGAGTCGCCATAGCTCGTTGTCGTAAGGGGGAGAATCTGCCAGTAATGTTGTTTGCACGAGGCGAGGAAATCGACAAAGTCATAGGCGTTCCAGCCAAAGCCGCCGATACCGTAAGGTCCGGGCAATGACGAAACGGGCATCAGAACACCGCTTGCACGCTCCATGGATGCACTCACCGTCCTTTTGAATAAGGGGCTGCGCCGTAGATGGATAGACGGCTCGTCCCGAGTTTCCATTTCTATTGTCCCTATTGTAGAACATGTTGTTTAAACATGTATAGAGAGAATGAAAAAGTTGCCGACTTTCGGTGAATGGTAGTGCGCCATAGACGATATGAGTTGAACATTGGGAGCTCCTCCCCTTGCGGCTCTTTTGTGGGTCGGGCGACAATGGTCGTCGTCATTAAAGACCGGCTGCCAGCCAGGTTGCAACAATGCAAGAAGGGTTCACATTCAGTTGGCCGTTGACACAAACAATCGCGCGAAGACCTCGTCTTCTTCGGTAAGTCCAGGCGCGGCAAGACGCGCATGGCAGTCGCCCTCACGATGCGCGCGGTCGCCGCGGACATGTCGGTCAGGTTCTGGCAGACCGCGCAGCTGGTTCTCGAGCTCGGCAACGCGAAGCGCAAGGGAACGCTGTCGAAACTGTTGAACGACGTGTCGCCCGCGAGGCTGCTCGTGCTCGACGAGTTCGTCTACGTCCCCTGCGACGTAGACGGTGCGAGGGTTCTCTACCAGGTCATTTCCGTCCATGTAGTGCTCGTAGGCCGCGGCGTCGTCGGGCTCGTCGAAGGAGAGGGACTCCGTCCAGTCCCAGTAGGCCCCCGTCCAGGCGCCCCTGCGCCTGCCGGCCGGCGTCGTCTCGTCGAAGACGAGGCCGTGGCGCAGCAGGAACTTCGACATCCGCTGCTTGGCATGTTGCAGGTCGTCGCGCGCGTCCTCGAGGGCGCTCGTCGGGGACCCACACCTCGACGACGTTGCGGCGCGCCAGCATGCGTGCCAGCCACTCGGCGTCGCGGCGGTCGTTCTTGCGGCCGCGGTCGGCCGCGGGCCGGTGCATCTTCGGGACCGCCCCGACGACGCAGCCGAGGCCGAGGGCCCGCAGCGCGCGGCCGCGGTTGATGGTACGACCATTGTCGCCCGACCCACGAGAGAGCTGCAAGGGGAGAGGCCCCAATGTTCAACTCATATCGTCTGTTGTGCCAGAGTCGCTCGGGAAAGCGCGACCGACGCAGCGCGCTGTTTTCCAGTCACATCCAGTTCGGGTTGATTTCAGCATGCGATAAGAAACTGGATTTGAATTTCGACTCGAAAGATGGGCAATGCTGATGAGAAACGCTTGGAGTTCGGGATTGCGCGGCGTGAAGCGACCCTCTTCTTATCGAGTTCGTTACAATGTAGGAAAAACAGTAAGTAAGAAGACCTCTGATTGCTTTAGGAGGAGCTGTGGTGAATAGCGCCCAGAAGATCGATAAGTCCATCCAGAAGATGATGACTCTCGGAAGAAGGCTTGGGATTCTGTTTACGGCGCTGTTTATAGCGGTGTGTTGCTGTTCGGTGGTGGTGGTTATTTCCATTGGGCTTATGGCTGCTCAAGGAAACCTATATGATCCATCAAAGACGGTTTCCGTAGTGGTTCCTTTGATGTATCTTCTGATTTCCGGAGGGGCCACATGGACCCTGCGGGGAATCAGCATGGACATGGCTCATGGCGAATCGCCCTTTACCCTTTCGCATGCTCGAAGAATCTCGATTATCGGGTGGCTGTTTGTTGCAGCGGCAATAGGTGACCTCTTGTTTTCTCCGGGGTTTCTTTCGATAGTGATTGGCCCCTTCGACTTGCTGGGGAACGCCTATTCGATGTTTGAAAACCTGGCCCTGCCCATAGATATTGGTGCTGTGCTGGGGGCCGTTTGCTGCTTCTCGATTTCTGCGATATGGCGCTACGGAGCTCTGCTTCAAGACCAGACCGAGGATTTGGTGTGAGGGGCGGCATGGACTATCTGATTATTGAGCTTGAAAGCTTATTGCTTCGACGCGGAAAGACGAGTACGGATATCATTCGGGCGACCGGGCACACACCGGCAAGTATCTCAAAAATACGAAATGGCAAGGTGAAGGCAATTAGGTTAAAGACATTGCTGGATATTTGCGTAGAGCTTGATTGCCAGCCTGGCGATCTTATTAAGCGCGTCAACGAAAGAGAACTTGAGGAACTGGCGACGCGGCGCGCCCGCAACGCGCTGAGCAGGGCGACCGCGACGGGTGATGACCCGGTCCTGGAGTCAGATCATGTTTACGTGGTCGATCTTAGAGACGACTGAGGCTGGAGAATAAAAAAGTATTGAGCAGGTGCAGCCCGTGAAAACAACGGTTTTCACGGGCTGTTCATTTAGAGGCTTTAGCCTGTGCGGGGCGCGCAGCGCACCGCATCAGAAACCACCCGCTATGCGGGTGGGGCCAAACGGCTTTACAAAGCCGCCCCCTCGCCGGACACTTGCGATTGTTCAGGCCGCAGGGAATCCGAGTCGAGAGGGCGGTGGTGGCGTATGGCCCAGAAGGCCTACAGCCTGTCGCACACGAAGTGGATGTGCAAGTACCACGTCGTGTTCACGCCGAAGTATAGGCGCAAAGTCATCTACAACCAAATAAGGTCCGACCTTGGGGAGATCTTCAGGAAGCTCTGCCAGTACAAGGGGATAGAGATCATCGAGGGGCACCTGATGCCCGACCACGTCCACATGCTGCTGGCGATACCGCCGAAGTACAGCGTATCGAGCGTGATGGGCTACCTGAAGGGGAAGAGCTCGCTGATGGTATTCGACAGGCACGCGAACATGAGGTACAAGTTCGGCAACAGGAAGTTCTGGGCCGAGGGCCACTGCGTGTCCACGGTCGGCCTGAACGAGGCCACGATCGCGAAGTACATCCGGGAGCAGGAGAAGGCCGACATCGCGCTCGACCGGCTGAGCGTCAAGGAGTACGAGGACCCCTTCGGCAGGGGGCCGGGGCGTAAATAGCGCCGGTTTGACCGGCCCGCCACGGGTCAATCTGCAGTGCGGCCCGAACCCCGTGAGGGCCGGCGCCTTTAGACGCGTGCCGGAAATCCAAGGGTTATACCCTAAGAGCAAACCACTCCTTTTAGGGGTGGTTTTGATTCAACGTCCTGCAGTGGCCTGTATTTCTCGCCGCGTCACTGGGGAACGAGAGAGTCATTTCCTGTGCTGGATGCAGGGGGGTGCTTACCTTGTGTAATATATGTATAAGCGTATATTGAAATATGATACATATCGAATTAGAATAACATTATCAATTCGGTATGCAAGGAAAGGAGGGAGAGATGGATTGGATTAACGAGCCGGAGGAAGGCGTTGCACCCGCGTGCGGCAACTGCTTCTTCTACGCGCACGGGGGATGCACGAAGAGGTGCCCCAATCAGTCCTGCACGTTCCGTTTCTAGGGGGCAGAGATGAACTGGCTTTCTACCGCGAAAGGAGGGGAATGAAATGGAATGGATTACCGAGCCGTCAGCCGGGGCTGAGCCCATGTGCAACAATTGCTTCTTTTACGCGCACGGCAGCTGCAGCACCAAGTGTTCTTCACAGGAGTGCACTATCCGCTTTTAGCGGATAGTGCACGCCGTACGGCGTGCACAGACTGTTCAAAGATATTTTGGCCAGCAGCGCCTGAGGGGCGATGTGGCATTGCAATATGGGGGGCGAACCGACGTTACCTATAACCCCGCACAATTGCCATGTCGTCCCTTTTTATTGACGGGGAGGATGTCGTCCATGCGGGAAGTCCCAGTTGAATTGCGTGCCATATCCAAGAGATATGGCGGGTTTGAAGCGGTTAAATCAGTCTCGTTCTCTTTAATGGAAGGCGAGCTGTGTGCACTCATTGGGGAGAATGGTGCCGGCAAGAGCACGTTAATTCGATTGATCACGGGGCTTTCGGAGCCATCGTCAGGAACGATCTCGATGTTTGGGCAAACCGGGAGACGTGAAATACGGAGCTGCAGGGAAAGGCTGGGTTATATGCCCGACCTCAATGCTTCGTATCCTAATCTGACCGCGCGAGACAACTTGGTCGTTCGCTGTATTGAGTGGGGGCTTCCCACCGATCGTTCCATCGACGGTGTGTTATCAACCGTCGGTTTGGGGGAGGCCGGCGGGAAGAAAGTGAAGAACTTCTCAATGGGAATGAGGAGGCGTCTCGATCTGGCCATAGCGTTGCTGGGCGATCCGGAGCTGTTGATCCTGGACGAGCCGACAAACGGCCTGGATCCGATGGGGATAGTCGAAGTAAGAAAAATCCTTACGCATCTTAACAAAGATCAAGGTAAAACGATTCTCGTATCCAGCCACAATCTTGAGGAGATGCACAAGCTGGCAACTGATTACCTCTTCATAAGTCATGGTCGCCTCATTCGAAGGATGACCGCACCTCAGCTGGAAAAGTCATGCCGCGGTGGTTTCGTGTTGCATGTGGACGATCTGGAGCGAACGAGATCGGTTCTCGGAGATGAGACCTCACATTCTTTTCTGCCGGACGGCAGCGTCCTTATGCGCTATGAGGAGAAAAAGGAAGGGCGGGGCATTGCAATCGAAGCGCTCTCGACCGCAGGTGTGAGGGTTGCGGAGGCGTATTCTCATAGGAAGAGCCTTGAGGAGTTTTATTCGGAGCTCATCGGTCGAGAGAGCGAGCTGTGATGAAACGCGAGTTCATCTCAGCTTTTCGGAGCGAGGTATGGTTGCTCGCCAGGCACCCGGCGACCGCTCTGATGATTGCGCTTGCGGCTGTGCTGTATGTGGTTGCGGCTGCGACTTCGTCTGAGGTGCTGATCATGGTCGCCGGTGATGACCCGTATACGCTTGGAGGGGCTATAGGTTTTATTGGAAACCTAGTGGATGCAGGGGACGTTTTGGGCTCTGTTGCCCGGACGTCTTTTGCGTCTACAGTGGCCTGGATTCCGGTGACGATTCTCTACGCGGTTTACGCTACGTCGAGAGACTTTGAATCCGTGGCTTACGCCGTATCGAGATCGCGAGGGGTGTCGCAGGCGGCGATTGTGATCACGAAGCTGTTGGTGAACTGCACTCTGGTCGGTGCCGTGTATCTTCTTTCTACGACTGCGCTGTATTTAACCAAGATGGCCCAATGGGACGTTGGGGCCTCGTGCTCAGGGTTTGCCCAATTTGTATCGATTGCGCTGATGATCGCGCTGCTGCTCATTTCGATGTACGCCGCTACCTTCGCCCTGTATTTGCTCACGAGGAGTGTGGTGGCGAGCAGCGTCGTTGCAATAGCGGTTTCGACATTTGTGATGGTGTGGTTCCCAAGTACATACGGAAGCGGTCGGCCCAGCTTGCTGCTCATGCTCTCGCCCGTGTATTACCTGATGAACCTGTGTTCCCTGAGTATGCAGAATGTTGGTGTAATTCAGGTTTTGCTGTATGCGGGCGGCACTGTGCTTGTGTCGGTTGGAGTTGCGCTCGTCTCGCTATTTGTAAGGACGGCGGTTCGATGAATCTTGGGATGTCGGTCAGGGCGGAACTGTTCCGCGCAAGGAGAATGAAACTCGCCGTGATAATAGCGCTGATGTATTTGGGCATCGCGGGGATTTATGTGTTTGCCGGGTCCGGCGCATGGGTCTCCGCAGGGGGAGAGGGCCAGTTCTTTGGCTTTTCCGCCGATCCGGGCTATCTTTTCTCGATAGGGGTTGGGCCAACGGGTATCTCTTCCTGGCTAAGTGTCGTCTCCATGGCGCATACGGTGTTCTTCCCAATCGTCTCTGTTGTTGTGGCGGGGACGCTATTCGGTGATGCGACGAGCGTGTCGGCAAGGGGAGTTTCGATTGCTCGGGGCTTCCGCAGCTGGCAGCTGTTTGCGGCAAAGACATTGGCTTGCGAAGTGTATACGCTGTGCCCCTACATCGTGTTTACTCTCGGTGTCGCTGCGGTCTTTGCCGTGTGCTCCGGAAGCGGTCTAGACAGCCTTACGGTTGGTAATGTGACCTCGGCACTCCTGTCGAATATCGTTATAGACGCCGCTTATACGCTGATGGTTGCGGTTGCATATGAGGTGTTCAGGATCAGATCTCTTGTGTCGGGAGCCTTGCTGGTCGCAACGTTCGCGGGCCTTGTTATCGCGATGAGTTTCCCAACCGTTTTACCCCCGGTTCACATGGCTTATTGGATGAGGGCGTGCGGGGCTGCCGGCGGGACGGTCCTGATGGCTGCATGCGGCCATGCGGTCATCGTGTCGCTCGCATGTCTATTGCTGCTTTCGTGCAGTTTTTATCGAAGAAGGTAGTGCGCTGGCGTATGCGCAGCGTCTGAGGGTCGATATGGATTTGATTGGAAATGGAGATGGTGCGAAGTGAAACTGTCGCAATTTAATGTGGTGCATGAACATAACGGAAGTCTTCTTATCATGAATGCGCGAACCGGCGGCATCCTGTCGTTAAATCCGGAATACGCGCAGAAATTCAAAAGGATTCAAGAAGGGGACGTTCGGGATGCCGATGATCTTGTCGCGGAGCTGATAAGGGGAGGCATCCTAGTCAATGAGGAGAGGGACGAGCTTGGGGAGATCAGGTTGTAAAGTCGCGCCGCGCGCTTTGCGAATACTGCTCTGTCCCTTACCATTGCGCCAACGATGGCTTGCAACTTTTGCTGTCCCTACTGCTATGAAAAGGGACAGGCGTACACGACGATGGGCGAGGAGGTTTTGACACAGCTCTCCAAGTTCGTGAAAGATTACTATCCTGGTATCGCAAGTCTCTCAGTTGGATGGTACGGCGGCGAGCCTCTGCTCGGAATGAAGATGATCGAACGGATTACGTCGGATCTGAAAGATGTCGTGGGGCCAACGTGTGAATATTCCGCATCGATAGTGACAAATGGCTATCTGCTGACGCCTGATGTTGCAAGGAGGCTCGCGGCATGTGGTGTGACGAGCGCGCAAGTGACTATAGATGGATCGAAGTCGGATCACGATTCGAGAAGGATTCTTCACGACGGAAGCCCTACATACGAACGTATTCTCAAGAACGTCAAAGAGTGTGCCGACATCATCGATATTTCGATAAGGAGCAACGTCGACAAGACCAACATCGAGGCCGCTCAAGAGCTATTGGATTATCTCGAGCTAAATGGCCTGATGAATAAGGTTCACTTCTATTTAGCCCCTGTTGACGATATCAATCAGGTATGTGCGAACGACAGCCACTGCTTTACTGTAAAAGAGTTCTCGTATGAGGAGACTGAGTTTTATAAAGGCTCTGTTAGACCAGGATTGACATTCCGCCCCGTCATCTTCTTGCGATTGCACAATGGTCGCCCCTTGTCGAATCTGAATCCGGCAAGGGGCGATG
>JAHAAK010000026.1 GCA_018376905.1 Collinsella sp.
GGAGATCATCGCCAAGTGCAACGCGGCCTACAAGCCCGTTATCACCGCTACGCAGATGCTCGACTCCATGCAGCAGAACCCGCGCCCGACGCGCGCCGAGGTTGCCGACGTCGCTAACGCCATCTACGACGGCACCGACGCCGTTATGCTTTCCGGCGAGTCCGCTGCCGGTAAGTACCCGGTCGAGGCCGTCAAGATGCAGGCCAGCATTGCTCTCGAGACCGAGAAGTACCTCCCGGCTCACGCTCCGCTCGAGGTTCCGGCCGATGCTCACGGCACCCGCGTTGTCAACAACGTTGTGGGTATGTCCGCTGTGAACATGGCCACCACCGTTGGCGCCAAGTGCATCACCGTGCCGACGACCACCGGTCGTACCGCTCGCCTGATCTCGCACTTCCGTCCCAACATGCCGATCTGCGCGTTCTCCCGCCACGAGTGGGCCGTCCAGCAGATGATCATGTACTGGGGCGTTATCCCGCACCAGGCCGAGATTACCCAGGGCACCGTCAACGGCACGATCGTCAAGGCGATCGAGACCGCTAAGGAGCTCGGCTACGTCAAGACTGGCGATTTGACCGTCGCTACCGCCGGCGATCCCCGCATGAGCGTCCAGCTCGAGGACAAGGTCTCCTCGACCAACGTCGCTTACGTCGCTCAGGTGCGCTAAATCGCACTTGCAAGCACACTTGCATTGCAAAGGGCCCGGAAGGCAAAGCCTTCCGGGCCCTTTTTCTGTGCGCCGATGCCTACCGCACGGCATGACACGCACCCATTTCTTTACCAAAAGCGCGAAATCCGCCCTCCGAGGCCCAAAACGAGCGTTCCCAGCATCAGTAGCGTCCGCCCGGTGGCAAACCCACACCTTAACCGACGCTGCTAAATCGTTTTAGCAAGAGTCAGATCGACCGCGTTTTCGGAAGTGCGGGGAAAAATTGCTTACCTCCAAGCACAAGCCCTTTTATTTCAACAAAACCCCTGATAAAGTTGGCTCAAATACCGCTTGTGCTTTGCCTGTTTGTCTTTTTCCCCGCACTTCCGAAACCGATAGCCTTTCTAGCCCAAACAACGCTCGAACGATCGGATTGCCATGTCATTTCTCGCTTGCGGACCCACAGCTTTTCAGTACTATCGCATCCCGCCCCAGATACTAGGACTCTATCCGGCAATCCTGCCGCCCGACCATGACCATCGCTTGGTGCATTACTCAAAACAACCAGTATTTAAAGACTTGCTCGGCACACCAGTTTGGAGATTCGTGGGCGAAAGAAAACAGCGCGCGAACGGAAAGCTATTTCATAGCCGTCTGCTAACCCAAGAGCCGCCTCCTGGGTCGTTTAGGCAGACTGAGCATGGATTTGATGTCACGTCGCCCGAGTTTACGCTGCTCAACCTTGCTACGCAGGTCTCACGCAACCAGTTACTCATGGCTTGCTACGAGATGTGCGGCTCCTTTGCAGTGTTTAAGCCCTGCGAGCGAACGCAACAACAACTCGATGAAGCCATTTCGCTTAAGCTCATTCCACCCAACTGTGGCTGGGAGCGTGTTGTCGACACCAAGGGCAATGACACCAACCTGTGGAAGCACCCACCGCTCCTCAGCGCAGCGGATATCGCCGCGTTCGCCAAGCAGGCCGCAGGCCTGCGCGGCGTTAAACAACTGCGCTGGGCAGCCGAGCACATGACGGGGCAGACCGCCTCACCCTTCGAAGTACAGACCTCCATGCTTGTCTCGCTCCCCCGCGACGAGGGCGGCATGGGCATCAACATCGCAAACAACGTGCGCATCCCACTCAGCGACGCCGCACGCTCACTGTATGACAAAACCTGCTGCTACACCGATATCCTCATAGAGAGCAACATCGACAGCATGGGCGTCATTTTGGAATGCCAAGGCCGCTCCGCCCATGACAGCGAAGCCGCAAGTCTCTCCGATGCCGAGCGCACCACCGCCCTCACAAGCATGGGCTATGACGTTATCCAGATAACCTATGAGCAAATCAAGGACACGAAGAGCTTTAACAACATCGCCGAGCTCATTCATAAAAAGGCAGGGCTCCCCTACATCCCAAAGACCGATCAGGAACGCACTGCCGCAGAAACCCTTCGACGGGAGCTATTGGTCGATTGGGATGAGCTGTTCGCCGTCAAGCCGGCCGGCTAGCAGCTAGCGATCAGAGGGACTGCGGGAACGTCAGAAGCAGCAACGCGAGCCGCAAATCCCGCCTCGGTTAGCTCGATGACCTCGGTAAACGTTGCATCGAAAAACTCCTCGGTTAGCAGGCGATACGGCGGATGATCGGGCTCGCCGGGGTTTTCGCGTACAATCTCGTGCATGACACCGATGGTCTTGAGCACATACTCCTTATGGATGGGATACTGCCCAAAACGCGTCGCAGCGGTATACAGGCGATCGGTCGCACGCGGGATGGAAACAATGCCCAGCGTCTTGCCAAACCAGTCAAAGTCGCCTTGCTTTTTAATGCGGAACTCCTCACACGGCTTGCCGCCATGCGCCTCCAGGTACTGATTCACACGCGTATTCCAAACCGTGTCGGCCACCAGATGCGACCAGACGCCCAGTGTTAAATCGAGCAGCGACTGCGCCACATCTTCGGACGCAAGCGAGAACTCACAGGCGCCGGGACCGGCAACCGGCTCGGCATCCTTGTAGCGCTGGGGATAGTGCACGCGGTTCAGCCGCTCGCGTTCCTCGATAATCGAGGTCGCCGCGGCCGGCGCACCGGTGGGCGAACTTTTAAGCAACGGTGCCACATAGGTATCCCAGAACTCATGCTCACGAGGCTTAGGGATGGGCTCAGGCTTGGCAAAGTGCGTAATGCGGTACGGGATGGGATCGGCGATGCCAGGGACCATATAGCCCACGAAGATATCCGGAACCACGCAGCCAAACAAAAAGGCATTGCGGTCGCGCACGCTCTTGGCAAGCGCACCGGTGCGCTCCAGCAAACGCTCCGTCTGAGCGATATGAATGTTCCAGCTTGGCATAGCCACCCCCATAAAAACCTGGATAACTATACCATCACGGCAAAGCCGCGCGGGCGGCTACGCACGCTCTACGCAGCAACTAGTCCGTAGCACCGCTTTCGGTTCCATACGACGGCGAAGGCGCCTCGACCACATGGTGATATCGATCGATATAGATTGCACGGGCCCCCAGGCGGCGGACCAAATCTTGGTGATGTGTGCTCATCAAGACCGTCTTACCCGCCGCGACGTAGGCCAGCAAGAAGTTGACCACAATGTCGCATGAATCCTCGTCGAGCCCATTGGTAGGCTCGTCGAGGACCAAGATATCCGGGTTCATCGACACCACCGCAGCCAGCGCAACGCGCTTCTTTTGCCCGCCCGAGAGCTGATAGGGAGAGGCGTCGGCAAGGTCGGCAACCTGGAACAGCCCCATGGCATCGCGGACGCGGCGCTCGAGCTCGCCCGTCGGCAGCCCCATCTGCGCGGGACCAAAAGCGACCTCCTCGCCCACCGTGGCGCAAAAGAGCTGCGCGTCGGCATTCTGGAACACAAAGCCAACGCGCTGATGAAAACGCTGAGCGGCCGCGGAATCCTTTAGAAACGCCGCATCGATCACATGCCCGTCAAACAGGTATGCCCCTGCGTCCGCGAGTTCAAGGCCGTTAATAAGGCGCATAATCGTCGTCTTACCGCAGCCGTTGGGACCGAGCAGGGCAACGAGTTCGCCACGATCGACCTGCAGCGACACGCCATCGACAACCGTATGTCCCGCATAGGAGAACACTACGTCGCGCAGCTCGATGAGCGGCGTGACCTCGGCGCCGCCCGCACCGTTCGTGCCCGCCGCATTATTCATATCGATCGTCAAAACGTCGCCCTTCCCTATTTGCATCCCCAGCCGGAACCAGCAGCGCCTACAGCACCGCGCATAACACTGCCAGCAGCGCCACGCCGGCCGCGTAAACCGTATCGCGCCAGCCAAACCCGGCGCGTGCGGGCGCCGGATACGCGCCGGCAAAGCCGCGGCAAAGCATAGCCTCGTCCATCGCGCGGCTGCATTCCATCGCCTTGATAAAGGTCATGCCCATGATACCCGCGATCGAATCCGTACGCGAAAATCCCTCAGGCGCACGGCCAACGCTGCGCAGCATGACCGATTCGCACAGATTGTGCGCCGTGCGACCCAGCACCTCGATGTGCTTGAGCGCCATATCAAACGTAAAGATGACCTCGTCGGGCAGGTGCAGCATTTTGAGCGCCGCTGACATGCGGCTCCAGGTAAGCGTCCACGAAACACCCAGCACCAGCGACACATTAATGAAGGTCTTGAGTGCAATCTTGAGCATGGCGCCCGTGGCAGACGCGCCCAGCAGCAGGGCAGGCAGCGCTAGAACCACCGCGAGCCCCGCGGCGCCAAGCGCCGGCACAAAGGTTCCCCGCAGCCCGCGTACGGGGCGCACGGCAACGAGCACCAGCGCGATAGCCGCCATCAACATGAGGTACAGAGGGCTCTGCGTCAGACACACGCACAGGACGCAAACGAACATCCCCACCAGGCGCACCGGAGCCGAAACGCAAGAAAGGGCGCGGTCGACCATCGACCCGCCCTCGTGCGCACCTCCACCCAGGCGAACCCGCTCAAGCAGGCTCGCCAGGTGCAGGACATTCTTTTGCATCACACGATGCCGAGCCCCCGCGGGCTCGTAACGCTGCTCGACCGCAAGCCAGCTAGGCAGCTCGGCTCTTGCCATGAGCACCGCTTTCCTTGACCGTCAGCGAGACCAGGCGGAATACGATGGTGAGCACCGCCACGCCAATCACACCCGAAAGAATATACATCGCAGCCTGGCCGGCAAAGCCAAGACCCTGCTCCTCGGAATAGGCCTGCAGATAATCGCCCGTGGGCAGCGCATCGGCAAAGGTCGGGGTATCGAGGCCGGCTGAAGCCTGCAGGCTGTCGTCGCCAGCCTCCTGAACGGCGGTCGCGGCGCCCTCAGCGTCCCACTCGCCCCAGGCGTCACCGGTGGCAAGCAAGCCCAGCGGCGTTGCAGCCACGAGCACAGCGACCAGGATGAGCGTAGGAACCAGCGAGGCCTTCTTGGCAGCAGCGCCCTCGGCAGCAAGCTGGCCATCGACGGCCTCGGGACCGACGATAACGCCCGGCGCCGTCTTCTTAATGAAACCGTAGATGGCGGCCGTCGCCACGCCCTCAACCACGCCGGCGACCAGCATATGCGGGATCAACATGGCAGGAATAGCCACGGACAGCGGGAAGGGGCAGTACAGCGGAGCGCCCGAAGCATTCATGAAGAGCATCGGCTGAATACCAAACTCGATTGCCGCGCACAGGGCCGCCAGGCACAGGCCGACCCAGCCGCTCACGATGGCAGAAACCGAGGTGCCCCAGCTCTTGTCGTGCAGACGGCTGTTGAGCGCACGGAACACGATGGCCGCGGCAAACGGCAGCACGAAGGCCATGTTAAAGCAGTTGGCGCCAAAGGACAGGATGCCGCCGTCGCCAAATAGCAGCGCCTGCAGCGCCAGCGCGACCGAGACAGCGATAGCCGCGGCCTCGGGGCCCAGCAGCAGCGCGATGAGCGCGCCGCCGACGGCGTGACCTGTGGTGCCGCCGGGCAGCGGCACGTTGAACATCATGAGCAAGAAGGAGAATGCGGCGCAGATGCCCAGGAACGCCATATGCTCGCGATCGAGCGTGGCACGCACCTTCTTGATGCAGTGAACCCAAACGGGCACCATCGCCACCGCCATGACGGCATCGGTCTGCGGGGACAGATAGTTATCTGGAATGTGCATGTACGCCTCCCGGTTGTCGGCGCACAGAATTGCAACGCCGCTTAAATCACCTTGACAGTGTTACGTATTGTCAAATTCGTAACACGACGCGGGCTATCATAGCAAAACGGCGCACTGCCGACAAAGCAGCACGCCGTTATGTAATGCGCGTGTCATATATACAGGCTCAACGGTGCCTCATACCGAGCATAGCGGTCACGTAGGACTCGGCGGCAGCCACCGCCGACCCATATCCCAGTGCAGGACCTATCCGCGGACCTCGCCGTTTACGCCCTTGCACACCTTGGTGACGATCTTCTGGTGTGCTTTTTCGACCTCTTCGCTGGTGAGTGTGTGGTCGTCGGAGCGATACGTAAGCGCAAAGGCCATGGACTTCTTGCCCACGCCCACGCGGACCGGGTCGCGGTAGACGTCGAACAGGCGCACGCCCTCGAGCAGCTTGCCACCGGCGCTGGTAATGCGGCGCTCAAGATCCTCGCAGGTCACGGAGTTATCGACCACGATAGCCAGGTCGTGCTCAACAGCCGGATACTGCGAGAACTCGCGGTAGTTCTCCTGGTTGCGAGCGCCCTTGATCAGCTTGTCCAGATCGAGCTCAAAGGCAACGACGACCTCATCGATGCCCATCGCCTCGCGCGCCTCGGGGTGAATCTCGCCGACCCAGCCCAGCACGGTGCCGCCGGACAGGACCTCGGCGGCGCGACCCGGCTGCAGGAAGGCATAGCCCTCGCCCTCGACGGGACGGAAGCGAACCTTCTCGATGCGCAGCTGGGCGAGCAGCTCCTCGACGATGCCCTTGCCAAAGAAGAAACGCAGCTTACGGTACTTCATGCTCCAAGACTGCTCGCTCCACTGGCCCGAGAGCACACCCGCCACGGACTTGGTCTCCTTGGGTAGGCTGGCGTTCTCGCGGCCGTGGAACAGGCTGCCGACCTCGTACAGGTGCACGTTGGGCGTGCCGTGGGCCTCGTTATAGGCCACAGACTGCAGCAGGCCCGGCAGCAGCGAGCGGCGCATCTCGGTCTGCTCGGCCACCAGCGGGTTCATGAGCACCACGGGGCAGCCGCGGCCCTCGGTGGACATGCCGATCTTCTCCAGGTCGCCCGGGGCGGCAAAGCCAAAGGTCGTGGTCTCGTTGAGGCCACAGGCGCGCAGGATCTCGCCGACCTTGCGGGTAAGCTTCTGCTCGCGCGTCAGACCGCCGATGTGGTTCTTGGCAGCCGGGATGGTCGCCGTGACGCGACCCATGCCCCACAGGCGCAGGACCTCCTCGATCAGGTCAATCTCGCGCGGCAGGTCGGGACGGAAGCTCGGCGGGGTGACCATAAAGTCCTCGCCGTCGCGCTCGACGGTGCAGCCCAGGCGGGTGAGCGAGCGCTCGATAAAGTCGGGCTCGATGTCGGCGCCGCAGATGGCGTGCACGCGGGCCAAGCGCAGCTTGATGCTGTCGATGGTCTTGGGCGCGGGGAACACGTCCACATAGCCGGGGGCGACCTCGCCGCCGGCGATCTGCTCGATGAGCGCGCAGGTAACGTTGGCGACATCCACGCAGCCGGTCTCGTCGACCTGGCGCTCAAAGCGAATGGAGGCGTCGGAGATCAGCGACAGGTCGCGGCTGGTGTGCGAGGTGCGACCGGCGTTGAAGCAGGCGCTCTCGACCATCACGTCGACGGTGTCGTCCTCGATCTCGGAATCCATGCCGCCCATAACGCCGGCCAACGCCACGGGACGCTCGCCGTCGGTGATGAGGCCCATACCGGCGTCGAGCACGCGCTCCTCGCCGTCGAGCGTCGTGAACTTCTCGTCCTGCTGGGCGGCGCGAACCACCACACGACGGTGGCCATCGCGCTCGGCAAAGGTGTCCAGGTCAAAGGCGTGCAGCGGCTGACCGGTGAGCATCATCACATAGTTGGTGATGTCGACGATGTTGTTGTGCGGGCGCACGCCCAAGGCGTTAAGGCGCTTGACCATCCAGTCGGGCGACGGGCCGACCTTGACGTTGCGCACGATGCGGGCAACGTAGCGGTCGCACAGGCCCTCGTCGGCAATCTCGACCGAAAGCTCGTCGTCGGTCGCGCGGCCGGTCTCGGCCTTGATGGCGGGCAGCTCAACGTGGAAATCGCGGTCGAAGATGGCGCCGGTCTCGCGGGCCATGCCGATCATGGACAGGCAATCGGGACGGTTGGGCGTGATCTCGCAGTCGAGCACGGTGTCGCTCGAGCCCACGTACTCGGCAAACGGCATGCCGCAGGGCGTATCCTCGGGCAGGATCATGATGCCGGAGTGGTCGCCGCCCAAGCCGAGCTCGCGCGCGGAGCAGTTCATGCCCATGGACACGACGCCGCGAAGCTTGCTCTTCTTGATCTTGACGTCGCCGGGCAGGACAGCGCCGATCATGGCCGTGACGATGTGGTCGCCGGCCTCGAAGTTCTGCGCGCCGCAGACGATCTGCAGCGGAGCGGGATTGCCGTCGGCGTCGAGATTCTTGTCGCCCACATCGACCGAGCACACATACATGTGGTCGCTATCGGGGTGCGGGATCTTGGTGAGCACCTTGGCGGTCACCACGTGGTCGAAGGACTCGCCCACGGTGTCGATCGCCTCGACCTCGGTGCCGGTACGGATATATTCGTCCGAAAGGGTCTTGGGATCCTCCGGAATATCGATCATGGTCTTGAGCCAGTCGTAAGAAACGCGCATGTAGCTCTCCTAGTTCTTAATCTCCGCATAGGGAGGAAATATCAAATGAAGACGTTCGCCTTAGGGTTGTCCAGGTGCCCCAGGTTGGCGTGAAAGAGGAGCGACGCGTACTAAAGGTACGCGAGCGACGGTTGAACGCCAAGATGGGGTGCCTGGGCAAGCCTAAAATTGGTTCAGGAAACGCATATCGCCTGTCATCAGGGTTCTGAGGTCCGGCAGGTCGTAGCGCAGGGCCGCGACGCGCTCGGCGCCAATACCAAAGGCGAAGCCGGTGTACTTCTCGGGGTCGATACCGCAGTTGATCAGGACGTTGGGGTCGACCATGCCGCAGCCCAGGATCTCGATCCAGCCGCTGTGTTTGCAGAAGTTGCAGCCCTTGCCGCCGCACACATGGCAGCTCACGTCCACCTCGCAGGAAGGCTCAGTGAAGGGGAAGAAGTGCGGGCGGTAACGCGTCTTGCGGTCCTCGCCAAACATGCACTTAACAAAGTAGTCGAGCGTGCCCTTAAGATCGCCAAAGGTGATGCCCTCGTCGACGACCAGGCCCTCGATCTGGTTGAACTGCGGCAGGTGGCAGGCGTCGGCCGTGTCGGGACGATAGACGGTGCCCGGGCAGATCATGTAGATGGGCGGCTTCTGCGACTCCATGGTGTGGATCTGCACGCCCGAGGTCTGGGTGCGCAGCAGCACGTCGGACTCGCCGTGGGCGTGAGCCTCGGGGTGTGCGACGCTGCCGGGGTTGTTGTCGACCACGTAGAAGGTGTCGCGGGCCGAGCGGCTCGGGTGATCCATGGGAGCGTTGAGCGCGGTGAAGTTGTAGTAGGAGGTGTCGACCATGGGACCGGACTCGACGGTGTAGCCGATGCCGCAGAAGATGTCCTCGGCCTCCTCGATGATCTGCTTGATCAGGTGCTGGTGACCGATCTGCGGACGGATGCCCGGCAGCGTGATATCGACGGCCTCGTGCTCGAGTGTGTGCTTGAGGGCGGCGGCCTTCATCTCGGTGGTGCGCTCGTCGAGCATGCCCTCAATCAGCTGGCGCATCTCGTTGGCGCGCTTGCCCATCATGGGACGATCCTCGGGGGCGAGCTTGCCCATCATGCGCATCAGGCCAGTGATGCGGCCCTTGCGGCCGAGCAGCTCAACGCGCGCGGCCTCGAGCTTTGCGGCGTCGTCGGCGCCCGCGACGAGCTCCTTGGCCTCTTCCTCGAGTTTGACCAGATCATCAATCAGACTCATGTCTTCCCTTTCGTCTCTCGCGCTCCCCGCTTGCCGAGGCGGCTGCCGCCGTCTGACGTTGCGAAAACGCGGCCCGGTTCGGTAACAAAAAACCGCCCTCGGGCATGTGCATTGCCCAAGGACGGTTGAATTCCGCGGTACCACCTTGTTTGACCCGGCGGATGTCTGGCCCGCCGCGCCCACTCTTTGCCCCTTGTCGCGAGGCTCACGGCTTCCCTACTGGGGCTTCGCCGCCGCTGGCCGCGTGCCCGTTGAGGTCGCTGCTCGGGAGTGAACGCTTGGCCCTTGTCACCGCAGGAAGGCTTGCAGCCCATGACCTTCCCTCTCTTGCCGGCGACGCGGCGGGCAAAACCCTCTCCGTCAACGCATTGGGCTATAGGATACCACATTGTGTGGGCGTATCGCCGCGTTCCGTTTTGTTCGTGCTGGGTACAAGGCAGGTAGCTGTGCAAACTGGCCGTGCGCCCAGCCGTGGCGTTCGGCTCGCGAGATCAAGGATATGGTATGGAAAAGAAGCACGATAAGAAGGCCAAGCCCGCAGCGGGCAAGACGCCCAAAGGCATGAAGGTCGATAAGGCCGTCAAAAAATTCCGCAAGCTCGAAGGCAAACTGTGGACCCGCGAGTACCTGCTCAAGATTGCCGAGTTTGACGGCGCGACCATTGCTCCCGCCAACGGTGCCGCCGCCCGTGCCGACGCCATGGGCACCCTTGCCGGCGAGCACCATAAGCTCCTGACCAGCGAAAAGTCTGTCGAACTTGTACGTTCGCTGGCACGCGAGACCGTCACCGGCGGAAAGATCGACGACCCGCAGCTGCTTGACGAGATTCGCGTGCTCGGCCGCGACCAGCGCGAGGCAAGCGTCATCCCCACCGAGGAGGCCGAGGCCTGGACCAGGCTCACCTGCGAGGCCGACGCCGTGTGGCACAAGGCCAAAGCGGCCAACGACTGGGCGAGCTTTGAGCCCTATGTGGACAAAATCGTCAGCCAGCTCAAGCATCAGGCCGAGCTCATGGACCCCAAGCGCGACCCATACGACGTGTGGCTCGACCAGTACGAGCGCGGCCTTTCCACCGAGAGCTTCGATGCGTTTTGCGACGAGGTTAAGGCCACGGTCGTGCCGCTCGTGCACGCCATCGGCGAGCGCGGCCAGCAGCCCGCTGCAGACTTTTTGCACGCCCGCGTGCCCGAGGCCGCCCAGCGCGCCATGAGCTTCGACCTGATGAAACTCGTCGGCCTGGACCTGGACGACACCACGCTTGCCTTTACCGAGCATCCGTTTAGCGAGGGCTTCTCGGTGGGCGACGCGCGCATCGCCACGCACATCTACGAGAACGATTGCATCTCCAACGTCTACAGCATCATCCACGAGGCCGGCCACGCCATGTACGAGCTGGGCGTGAACCCCGCCTACGCGCGCACGTGCCTGGAGGGCGGCACCTCCATGGGCATCCACGAGAGCCAGAGCCGCTTTTTCGAGAACACCGTGGGCCGCAGCCGCGCCTTTATGGGACCGCTGCTCGAGGTGCTGCGCCGCCACGCGCCCGAGGTCTACGGCAACGTGGACGAGGACACGCTCTACCGCGCCGTGAACATCGCTCAGCCGTCGCTGATCCGTACCGAGGCCGACGAGCTCACCTACCCGCTGCATATCATGGTGCGCTACGAGATCGAGCGCATGCTGTTTGCCGGCGAGGCCATGGCCAAGGATATCCCCGCGCTTTGGAATCGCTTTATGGACGAGTACCTGGGCATTCCCGTTCCCGACGACACGCACGGCTGCCTGCAGGATACGCACTGGAGCGGCGGCTCGTTTGGCTACTTCCCCACGTATGCGCTGGGTAGTGCCTACGATGCCATGTTTGTACCGGCCATGTGCCGCGACGGTGTCGACCTTAACGGCGCCTGTGCGAGCGGCGACCTGGCGCCCGTCCGCGCTTGGCTGGGCGAGCGCATTTGGCAGTGGGGCCGCGCCAAAGACGCGCCGGAACTCATCAAGGGCGCCTGCGGCATGGCGTTCGATGCCCGCTACTACTGCAGCTACCTGCAGGACAAGTTCACTACGCTGTACCAGCTGTAAGGCATAACCGACACGCCAACGCAGGGGGGGGGCGCCGCGGAACCAATCCGCAGCACCCCCCTTCACCTAGTCGTTTAAGAACGTCCCCAATGACTACGCGGTTTGGTAAAACCGCGTAGCTATAAAGCCTCGAGCGCGTTGGCGATGCGCTTCATGGCGGCATCGGCGGATGCTTGGTCGGGCGCCTCGGCCAGCACGCGGATAACCGACTCGGTTCCGCTCTTGCGCACGAGCACGCGGCCCTCGCCTGCCAGCGCAGCCTCGGCCTCGGCGATGGCGTTCTGCACGCCCATATTCTCGAGCGCGGCGTCCTTGTCCGCCACGTGCACGGCCACCTGCGCCTGTGGCAGCAGCTTGCACGGAGCCGTGAGCTGCGAGAGCGTCTCGCGCTCGGCACGAATCACTTCCATCACGCGCAGCGAGGTCATAATGCCGTCGCCCGTGCGCTCGATATCGCCAAAGATCGTATGGCCCGTCTGCTCGCCGCCCAGGCTGTAGCCGCCCTCGCGCATCTTGGCATACACGTGACGGTCGCCCACGCCGCTGGTCACGGCACTCAGGCCGGCAAGCTCCAACGACTTGATCAGGCCAAAGTTGCTGGCGATCGTCGGCACCACGGTACCGCCCGAGAGACGCCCGTGCTTGTTCAGGTACACACCGCACACGTACAGGATCTGGTCGCCATCGACCACGCGGCCGCGCTCGTCCACGGCCAGGCAGCGGTCGGCATCGCCATCGTAGGCAAAGCCCACATCCAGGCCCTGCTCCACCACGTGGCGCTGCAGGCGCTCAATATGCGTAGAGCCGCAGTCGACATTGATGTTAAAGCCGTCGGGCGCGGCATTGATCACGCGCACATCGGCGCCCAGTGCGTCGAACACCGGCTTGGCCACCGAGGATGCCGAGCCGTTGGCGCAATCGATGCCGATCTTGACGCCCTGCAGCGAAAAGTTCGCGCTGGCGATGAGCGAAGCAATGTAGCGGTTGCGACCCTGCATGTAGTCCACCGTGGCGCCGATGTGGTTGCCCGTTGCCAGCGGCACCTCGCTCTTGCCATCGATGTAGTCCTCAATGAGCTCCAGCACGTCCTCGTCCATCTTAAAGCCGTCGCTGTTGACGAGCTTAATGCCGTTATCGCAAAACGGGTTGTGGCTCGCGCTGATCATGATGCCGCAATCGAAGCAGCCCTCCACGGTCTGATGCGCCACGCCCGGCGTCGGGATCACGTGCAGCATGTAGGCGTCCGCGCCGCTCGCGACCAGGCCGCTCACCAGCGCCGCCTCGAACATATAGCTCGAGCGACGCGTGTCCTTGCCCACGATCACGCGCGCCTTGGCCCCGCGGTTGGCGCCGTAATACCAGCCCACAAAGCGGCCGATCTTATAAGCGTGCTCTACCGTCAGCCCAACGTTGGCCTCACCGCGAAAGCCGTCGGTGCCAAAGTACTTCATGCGCTCTCCTTACAAAATAGGGGCGGACAGATTGCCTGTCCGCCCCAAAATGGTACTCGATTATCTGCACTACCAGAAAAACCCTACGCCGACGCGCTGTCGCGAGCCGCCTGGCATGTAGGAGTCTGACGCAGCGTAAGCGGCTTGTCCCCCGCCTCGGCCGACGTGGTCAGCGTATACGTGATCGTCGTCGTCTCGCCAGCATGCAGGTCAACGGTTCCTGAATAGCAGGGAACTCCGTGCCAAGTGGCAGCGAACAGTCCAAACTGAGTCCCCTCGACGGTTAGATCGGTAATGCTGCCGCCTGTCGGCGCAAACAGTGATACATACAAGCGCTCATCGTCACGCGAGGTCCCAGGCGCACTGGCCGCTACGTAGTCGGGCAGCTTACCTGCCTCCTCCTGCGTCATGATGTTCGTCAGGGTAACGGTGATGCGATACGAGCAAGCGCCGTCGCCGTTCTTCACGCCCTGACCAATCTGCGTATCGGCGTTCAGATACCAGTCGAGCTTGGAGAAGCTCAGGTTGTTAAAGTAGACACCAGCAACGGGATCTTCACTCGGGTCATCCGGATCGGGCAGTGAGGCGTCGATGTTCATCTCCTTGATAGCGTTCTGCTCGTCATCGTTTTTCATCCACGCGATCAGGCGGCCCTCTTCGGCACCGCGCTCAACGGCGCTGACAAGGTTCGCAACATCGACGTCGCCGATACCGCCAAGGATCTTGTCAAAGGCAGCGCTGGCGACGGATGCAAAGATGCCGTCCGACTCCTCGACCGGATAGTTCCAGTACACATCATGCATAAGCACCTTCGCCGCGTTAGTACCGTCAACGACTGTACCGTCGGGCAGTGAAACATTACCCACGAGGCCCAACAGATACTGCAGGAATACCGGATCGATACCAATGACGCCATCGACGTCCTGACCATATTCAGACTTCCACAGCGCGGCGACACGCTGCGAATTACGGGGCCAGTCGGGCGAATAGGTGTTGCCCGAGATGTATAGGTTGCTGTGGTCACCAAACAGCGTCTCATCTTCTTCGTCGACGCTCTCAACCGCCTCGTCTTTGCTGCGCGCAATGCAGGGAACAAACTCGCCAATCGACATCTGGCCGTCGGTGACCGAAATCAGACCCTGCGAACCGCCAAAGCCGCCGCAGGCACGAATCTCGACGTTGTTCATGGCGTACATAAGGTAGTTGCGCGTCTGGCCGTTGGCGCCGAGCATCTGGGGAAGGACGGGGGCAACCTTCTCCGCCGCGTCAACCGCGCCGTTGAGGGTGGCAAAGCCGTCCTTGGCCTTATCGACCAGCTCGGTCACCTGGGAAATATGAGTATCGCCAATGCCCTGGATCTTCTCGTTGGCGCTCTTGAACACCTTCGAGCTGCTGGAAAGCGAATCGGCGACCGCCTGCAGCGCAGACACGTTAATCATGCCGTCCTGGAACAGCTTGCCGGGCGTAGCCTGCGAGAGGTTGTCGGCCATGGGAACCAGCGCATTGCTCGAGACATCGGACAGGGCGTCAATCATGGTGCGGGCCGCATTGATATCGCTGCCATACACCGGGATAAACGAAGCCGCCGCCCACAGCGGGCTCGAGGTCTCCGCCTTCATGCTGTTACAGAGCTCATCGATCTTCTTCGCGTCGTCAGGCAGCGTCGAAAAATCGCCCGACGTGACCTTATCCTTAAGGCCACCGACGATCTCGACAGCCTCCTTCGCTTCGCTCTTTACGGTCTTTGCCGAGTTAAGCAGCATAAAGCCGCCTGCGCCAAGCACAACGAGAAGCACCGCGACTACAGCGGCAATAATGGCGCCGGTGTGACGCTTTTTGCGCTCGCCCTTGCGATGGCGATGACGGACCAGACCGTCAGAGGTCGAACTCGACGAAGCGTCGCTACCGTAGTTCAAGCCAAAATCGTAATAATCTTCCTTGGAACCCGAGCCCGCAAACTCGGCACCGCTATCATCCAGGCGGGCGAACGTGCCAGTCTCGGAGGCGCCGGTGTAAATCGTGCCAAGGTTACCCGTAAGCCCCGCGCCACCGGCAGAAGGAGTATTGTTGGCGGCCTTGCCGGCATTAACGTTGCCGGCAGCATTCGCGGCGTTGGCAGCACCTGCGTTGTTCGCAGGCACCGAAGGAGCCCCGCTCGGCTGCGACGCGGAGGTTGCACCGCCCGCAAAGACATTCCCTTTTGCACGGCCGGTCTTTTTTGCCTTTTGAGACTGCTCGTACAGAGCGGTAAACATCGCCGTCTCGCCCGGGGACACGCGCTTACCGGAACCGCCCTGTCCAGCGCCGCCCGGCGTGCCGGCCTTACCAGCCCCGTTCGGGCGCGGCGGAACTGCAGGACGGCCGCTATCGCTGCCCTTAAAGTGATTACCAGCCATAAAGAAATCCTCGCAATTGAGTCGCAATGAAAAAGTCCATAACGTTACTAGTTTATGGCATTTTGAGCATCGACAGCTAAACTCCAGACACGGACATCAATTGGCGAAAATGCGGCACAACACCTTTTCTGTCTTGGCGGAGGCGCCAGCTACACCGTGAGGAACATCATCACGATGATCATGGCAAAGCCGATAAGGTCGGTCGGCAAAAACACCGTGCCCAGCATAACGGCGCTGGTGATGGTCGCCGAAACCGGCTCCACAGTTCCAATGAGGCTCGCACGCACCGAGCCGATGTCCTTAACGCCCTGCATATAGAGCATGTAAGCAAAAAACGAGCCGATAACCACGAACACCGCGAGCGCCTCGATACCGGCGGCGTCGAGCGCCGGCATATGTGCCCAAGGCTGCACGAAGACGCACGAGACCACGCCCGCCGTGAGCATTGCCGAGCCCGTGACGATGGGGCTGCCGTATTCGGGCAGGATCTTGGCGGGAATCACCGCCATACACGCGGCGCTGACCGCACACATAAGACCTGCTGCCAGGCCAAGCGGCGAGATATTCAGGCTGGTGGGGTCGCCGCCGGTGGCGATTAAAAAGGTTCCACCCAGAGCCAGGCCAATGCCGATGACTTCGCGAGTGCGCGGCATGCGGCGATCGGTCACGCAGGCGTAGCCCATGATGATAACGAGCTGCAGGCACTGGAGCACCGTCGCGGTTCCGGCGTTCGTCAGGCGCACGGCCGAAAGATAGCAAAACTGGTTGAACAGCAGGCCAAAAGCGGTAAAGAGCAGCAGCTGCTTGCGATCGGCGGGTGTGGTCCAGAGCTTGACCAGGCGCTCGCGGTCGCGCGTAACAACCACGGCCATAAAGAGTAGACCGGCGAGAATCTGACGCACGCTCATAAGCCACAAGGTGTCGACGTGGTAGGTATCGAACAGAAAGCTCGCGCTGGTGCCCGAGAAGCCCCAAAACGAACCGCCCACCAGCGTAGCCAAGACGCCCGTGATCATCTTGCGCGACGACGCATCGTTAAGGCGCTCGCGCCAGGCGCGACGGGTGTTGCGGCTGAGCTCGTCGGTGCCCTCGGGCACATCAATGTTCGATATATCGGTCATCGGCACCGAAGCCCCTGCGCCTTCGACCTGCTCGACACACTCTTTGCTCATTCCACTCCCCCGAAACAGTCTGGAAGCAATTCGGCTTACCTTACCACGGCGAAGGCACCAGCTGGAGGCTTGTCCGCTTATCGGTAGGACAATTCCGCAGGTGTCTTTCCATAGCTCGATACCGCAATGGCTTTGCATTATGCGACAGCCAAATCGCGGCAGCAGGCTCTTTTGAAATGGATATGACGAAGCCCCCGAATTCCACAATGTAAGCGATTTTTAAAAATGTTCTTGCCACCGAGTTCAGGCTCCGTTATATTATCCCTTGCGCGCTTGCGCACCCTTGATCGGGCGTTTAGCTCAGGGGGAGAGCGCTTCCCTGACACGGAAGAGGTCAGAAGTTCAAATCTTCTAACGCCCACCAAATGTTCGCAGCTCAGAGGCTATGCCCTCTGGGCTGTTTTGTTTTATGTCGCTAAATCCGCCGGCAGTTCCAACCGCCCAACTAGCCAAAAGCCGACCATCTACTTGCCGATCTATCCATCGGCATAACCAATCAGTCCGCACCGCAACTTCTCAGCAAAACGCCGCGATGTCTGTGCCCTGCGGTATCCTTGAGCCACTTGCACCTGCAGCACCAAGGAGCCGCCATGCGCACCGAGCTCGATGTCCCCTTTTCGCACAAAGAAGAAGCCAAGGCGCTGGGCGCCAAATGGGACCGGACCAAGAAGATCTGGTATGTACCCAGCGGCGTCAACCCCGAACCCTTTGCCGAGTGGCTGCCCGGTGTTGACCGATCCGACCCCTCAGCGCCGTATATATATCTAGTACTGGGCAAGCGCGAGTGCTGGAAGTGTCACAAAGAGACCTCGGTCGCGGCCTTCGGCATTCCCTATCGAGCCGATAACGACGAGAGCATCGTCATCGCGCACGCGCCCAACGAAGCCGGGCACATTGCCATCGACACGGCCAACGCCAACGCACTCGCCATCGTGCCCGCTCTTGGCTGCGTGCCGGGCGAGATCCGCGACTACCTTCATAAGCGCTGCGGCTACAAGCCCGTAGGCGCGCGAGCCTCCAAAGCCCCGTCGCTCGGCAACACGTGCACCAGTTGCGACGCGCTGCAAGGCAGCCGCTATCTGTTCGAGGAGCCCTCGTCCCCATTTGCCCTCACTGCCATCAACAAGCTGCCGGCACTGGAGTTTGTGCGTGTCGAAGTTGCCGGCGTCTTTGGCGTCCCGGCCACGCGCACCGACTTTGACCAGGCGCTCTTTACCTGGGCACGTGACCATCACGCCGAGTTCCACAAGCAACTCGGTGAGGGGATTTATTTGTAGAGACGGAGAAGCCTTCACAGCCAGCTCCTCCGCATCACCTATCCCTCGTCGCCGGCGTCGTACACGATATCGAGGCCACAAACAGGGCATTTCTCCGGATACACCGGCATATGAACGCCTGTCCGTTTTCTCACTTCGTCGCTGAGTCTGTCGCGCGCATCGATGAACCGAATGTCGAGACACGGTATTTGCGAGACAAGGTATTTGCGAGCCGCAGCAAGGGCAGGTGACGACAAACGACCCGCAATCAACCTCTACGCTCGGAAACATATTGTTGTCTATAAGGGCACACGGCAGTTTTCCGTACTTCCCCATCGCAATATCGCCTCGCCAGCTCATACACGCTCCCCTCTCGCTATACAAAACAGGAAGAGCATGCACCGGCGGGCGTGCGCGAGATTGCATCGCCACGCGATCCGATCAAACAACACGATCGTCAAAGAATGCCAAAGCCAAATACGCTAATACGGCAGAAGCCCCGCCTTTTCACGCTTCTTTTCCGAGCGATCGAACTCAATGCGATGGGCCTCAAGAAACACCGTATTGGGTCGCCACTGATGCTCATTCGGCTGCCTTAGCGTCGCACCCGCAAAGGAAGCATAGTCGGTCTTATCCAGCAGGTACGATCCGCACAGCCGATATTCGCCGCAAACAGGCTCGAACGAAATCAGATGAGCATCGAATAAAGCATGTAAGTCGCGCCGAAGCAGAATGCCGTTGCTGGCAACCTGCGATTTGGGTCCCGAGTAATTCTCGATATGTGCAGCCTCCAGAGCTTCGCTGACGCCGCAGTCCGACACCGCGCAACGGCCATCATAGGCGGCAACGAGCTGCTTGCGGAACCATTGCTGCCCCAATCGCTCGCGCCTTAACGCATAGCGGACCTTTTCGTCGTCGGTCGTACCCTGTCCGGCAAACTCAATATCGACGGGCATGTGCTTCAGATAGCTCATGTCGGGCGCAAAACGGGGGTCCGGTCCGCCTTTATGAACAGGACCGTGCAGAACAAACCATCCGTTTTCGGGCTCGAACCGTTC
Organism: Collinsella sp.; assembly: GCA_018376905.1. Classification (GTDB taxonomy): domain Bacteria; phylum Actinomycetota; class Coriobacteriia; order Coriobacteriales; family Coriobacteriaceae; genus Collinsella. The sequence goes on from JAHAAK010000026.1 coordinate 19,154, forward strand.
AACAAACGCAAGGCCGAGCACCTTGTAGCCCACCTCGGTTGCAAATATGACTCCGACTGGAACGCCACATTCCATGCAGTTGAGCATTTTACGGTTGTAATTCTGGTCTCGAGAACCAACGGCGCCTGGCGCTTGGACCGAATACTTAATGACCCACGTACCATCGTCCAAATAGAGCGGAGGTACATCGGTGTAGAAGCTCTTTTTAGAGTTATGGACCGAAAGCGCAAAGATCTTATTGGGATCTTGCTTCACCCGATCCTGGCCCGGCCAGAAGATCCCTGAATCCCGCGTTACGGGAAAGAAGTCCGAGCCAATTCTCAAACGATACTGATACTGAGGGCTATCTTCCTTGGTGTGGTGCGGAAGGCTGGTCCAAACGCCGCCGCGCTGTTCCTCACCCAGAAACCACTCTCATGCCTCAACGTATTCGGAAGGCACGAGACTGCAGGCGCGGTCATAGCTTGGTCCATCCATCAACGGAACAGCAAGGTCAATGTCGTTCATCGCCAGCACCTACAACCATACGAACGCGAGTCATGCCCCTCAATAATATGGCCGAGAGTCAATTATTACGAGATCTCATTCCGCGATCGGCACATCGTTGATGCTCTCGGTTTGCCGCTGGCGCGTTTGTACCCCGCTGCCCCACTTCCCTGTATACTGATGTAGCACGTGTTTCATCCGGGCTTGTTGGGCCGGATTGTTCATGGGAGGTTCTTGTGGCTGTTTCGAATCCGCCTAAGGGAAGCGTTTCTTCTTCGTCCATCAAGCCGGTTACGCGCAAGGCCGTGCGTTGCCAGCGCGAGGTCGCTTGGCTTGTCACGCAGGCAGCGGGCAGGCTTGTGGCGACCACTCAGGACGTCAATGCGCCTACGCCGAGCTTTGTGCTGGCAGTGGCGCTGGATCGAGTACGCCAGCTGGAACTCGCCGCACAAGAAGACGGCAACCATCTTGGCTACCAGGACGCTATGGCGCCCGACCTGCAAACGTTCTGCCACATGGCCAAGTTGCCCGCCGCGCCCAATGCGCTTTCGGACGCAGGCTACATGTTTACGCTTTCGGGCGCGGACCTTATCCGCGACATCTATGCATACTGCAGCGAGCTCGCCGAGCGCCACGTCTTTGACGCGGCAGAAGTCAAACCGGGATATGTCATCAAGCTGGTTCTTAGGCTGTTCTTGATGGACGGGTTCGGGGCCATACCGGCGTAAGCCGAGTCTTTAGCATCACCGTCGACTGAGCAACAACCGCTTTACCTTAGTGGGCGCCAATTGAGGGTCGATTATTGGGTCGCCTCGTCCACTAACGCATTTATTCCACGCGCTCCGACAGTCGATACTTGCGGTTGCGGCTCGTCGCCGGCGCCGTGGGCTCAAGCTCGCCTTGAGCAATGAGCGCGTTGACGCGCGACCTAACCTGGGAAATTGTAAGCCCCGTGCGTTCTGCCAGCTCACGCGTCCCCAGCTCGCCGTAGTGTTTGAGTGCCGTCACAATTAAGCCCCCGCCATGATCGACCGGCTCGATCTTTGAACGGTAAAGTACGACCTTGAACCGATCGAACCCCGGGCAGAACAGGGGCTCGGCCAGACCATGCGCGCGCATGGCATCGATCATCATCGGGATGCCCGAGCCATTGCCCTCAGCCGGCGAACCTGCGCCATCCGGCAGCGGGACAATCGACATGAGTTTCACGAGCGTCGCGTTACGGCATCGGGAGCTGCCGTCAAACAAGTTCTCGCGAGTCTTTCCCCCGTAAAGGCCGCCAGGATTCGTCACCTCGACACGATCGTCAAAGACGTCGACGGCAATCGATTGTCCACAGAACCGATCCCCGTATTCTCGATGGATTACGGCGTTGGCGATTGCCTCGCGCAGAACCTCCTCGGGAATCTCCAGCGAGTCGACACGCGAGACGCCTTGGACGGTCGAGGTTCGCCGCAAATTCTTGGCGACGGCCGCGACAGCATCCGAAATCATCTCGCCCAGGGTGCCCTCGCAGACTGTGCGGTCCATAAATCTTAGCGGTCCCGCAGCGCTCTTTTGAGTTCCTGCATGGACAGCCACATCAATGAAGAGCTTAGGATAGAACTGCTGAGGGTAAACGCCCGCGGCAAGGAGGCCGGCCTTGGTAACATTGCCCTGGAAGTCGAGGAGATTCAGGCGCTCCATCTTTGTCTTCTTGTCCGTCGCACCACGCATCGCTCGAGGCGTCAACGAATAGGCGCGTTCTATCGTGCGGTCGACCAGCGACTCGTCGAGATCGCCCACACTCGTGCCGGGCACCGCATCGCGATCGCTAGGACTCGTCCGTTCGTATGACGACAGTGCCAAAACCTCGGTCGACGAAAGCGGGACATCTTTGTCATCGATGCGTTTGTAGCTGCCACCTTGAGCGCCCCGCTCTATGACATAGCAAGGCTTGCTCGACGGGTCGAGCTCCTCAATCGTGATGACCAGAACCACGGTGCCCTGGAGCTCCACGCGCTCAATGGTGTATTTGGGCGGATTGGCCAGCTTTCCGCGACCGCCGGCATCGCCCATGCCTGCCACGAATTGGTTGAGCACTTTCTCGGTCTCAAAGTTTGCAACTGGGACAAAACCCGCGCGCTCGCTCACTCCGAGTACGATGATGCCGCCGGCGGTGTTTGCGAAAGCGCTGACCGTTTCCCATACGTCGCGGGAAAGCGTTGTGGCGCTCTCTTTTACTTCGACGCTAAGGTCATCCGAACCCATTCGCTTTAAAGACTCGAGCAAACCGGCCAGCTCGTTTTCGTTCATCTGCATGTCCTTTCGCTCGGCCCGGCGGAGAATGCCGCGAATAGATTTCCTTCGCCTCTCAGTTATCTCTCGTAATTATCTCTCATCTTATTGCTATCTCTCATATTAGAGATAAGTGAGAGATGAAAGATAAGATGTCTGTCATCTGTTTCATTTAAACATGTTTTCGCTGGTAAAACAATCTATATTGAGACAATACCATGGTTGCCTGTCTCTTTGCAGCATTGTTATCTCTCATATTTATCTCTCATCTTTCTGTTATCTCTCGTATTAGAGACGAATGAGATATGAGAGATGTGCGGGCGGCGGATGAGCGTGGATTTTGGACGGTCGGGAAATGAGGGTGGATATTTGGACGGTTTTTGGGCGTTTTGAGGCTGATTCCGTCCGAAAAACCACTCTCATTCGATAGGCGTCCAAGTTTCCACGCTCGCGCGGCGGGCACGCGGGGCCTTTACCCAATCCGTTGGCATCGTCTTCAGTTCGCCGCAGGGTCGCGGCCCCATATGGGTATACTCTCGAGGATTCGACTCGATTCGCCCCCACTGGGGCGTCAAAGGAGACTGCATATGCCCACCACCTCAACCGACCCGCGCGCCGCTGCTGCCGCGCTGCTGGTGCCCGGCACCACCTGCCACGGCTTTGCCGTCGAGCGCTGCGAGACCGTGCCCGAGCTCGACTCGGACGCCTACGTGCTGCGCCACACCGCCTCGGGCGCTCGCCTGCTGTACCTGGCATGCGACGATGAGAACAAAGCCTTTGCCATTGGCTTTAAGACGCCGCCGGCCGATTCCACCGGCGTGTTCCATATTCTTGAGCACTCGGTGCTGTGCGGATCGGCCAAATTCCCCGTCAAGGAGCCGTTTGTCGACCTGATCAAGAGCTCCATGCAGACGTTCCTCAACGCCATGACCTACCCCGACAAGACCATCTACCCCGTTGCCACCACCAACGAGCAGGACCTGTACAACCTGATGGACGTGTACCTGGACGCGGTGTTCAACCCGGCCATCTATACCAAGCCCACCATTTTTGAGCAGGAGGGCTGGCACTACGAGCTTGACCTGCCAGAGGGCGGCGACAGCTCCGCGAGCCTGCGCGAGGGCACGCTGCGCTATAACGGCGTGGTGTTCAACGAGATGAAGGGCGCGCTGTCCGACCCCATGAGCGTGCTGGACGACGCCGTCAACGCCGCACTCTATCCCGACACCGCCTATGCGCACGAGAGCGGCGGCGACCCGCGCGCGATTCCCGCGCTCACCTACGAGCAGTTCCTGGACACGCACGCACGCCACTACAATCCTTCCAACTCTTATATAACGCTCTACGGCGACCTAGATGTGGACCGCGCGCTGGCGTTTTTGGACGAACGTTATCTGTCGCAGCCGAGCGCTGCGAGCCGCCGCATGGACGCTGCCGTTGCCGCCGGCGAGGACCCGTCCGCGCTGGCGCCCAATCCGCTGGACGTGCAGGCGCCCGTGGCCTGCGAGTACAAGCGCGTCGAGATGGCCACCACGCCCGAGAACGCCCTGGTGGGCCTGGGCCTGGTGCTGGGCAGTGCGCTCGACCGCAAGCGCACGATTGCGGCGGACATCCTGTTCGAGGCGCTGCTGGGCTCCAACGAAGCGCCGGTTAAGAAGGCCATTCTGGCCGCCGGTCTGGGCGGCAACGTGGTGAGCTACACCGCGGCCGAGAGCCTGCAGCCCTACGAGCTCATCATGCTGCAAAACGCGCAGCCCGGTGTGGCGCGTGAGCTGCGTCGCGTGTTCCAGGATGCCTGCCGCGACCTGTGCGAACATGGCGTTCCGCGTGAGCGCCTGGAAGCCATCATCAGCAGCAACGAATACGACATGCGCCAGCGCGACTACGGTATCGCCGACGGTGTGGCCATTGCGTGCGACGCGCTGAGCACCTGGCTCTACGATGACGACGCCGCGACGCTGGCACTCAAGTACGGCCCGGTGTACGAGGAGCTGCGTGGCGAGCTGGACGGCAGCTACTTTGAGGACCTGCTGCGCGAGCTGGTGCTGGAAAACGACCACATGGCACTGGTCGAGCTGGTGCCGGTGGACGCCGCCGAGGGTTCGGAGAACGCCGAGGCCGCCGAGCTAGCGGCCAAGCGCGATGCCATGACCGATGCCGGGCTGGCCGACGTGGTCGAGCGCACGGCTGCGCTGCGTGCCGCACAGGAGACGGAAGACACACCCGAGGCCAAGGCCACGCTGCCGCGCCTGCGCGTGTCCGACATTGGCGAGGCGCGCCCCGAGCCGCCGCTGGTCGTGGACACGACCGCGCCCATCCCCTGCCTGCGCCACGGCATCCCCACCAACCGTCTGGCCTACGCCATGCAGTATTTCGACCTGAGCTGCGTCGCGTTTGAGGACCTGCCCTATGTAACGCTGCTCTGCCGCCTGCTCAAACAGCTGCCCACGAGCGAGCATTCGGCCGAGGAACTCGACAACTTGCTGGCCGGCAAGCTGGGCTTTTTGAGCTTTACGACCGAGGTCATGACCCAGCCCGACGTGGACGGCGTGCGCCCCTATCTGCTGGTGAGCGCCGGCGCCCTGTCCGAGAAGATCGATGCGCTGGCGAGCCTGCCGCGCGAGGTGTGGTCGAACACGCTGCTGGCGGATGCCGACGCCGACCGCGTCCGCGACGTGCTCACACAGATTCGCATTGGGCTTGAACAGGGCTTTATCAACAACGGTCACTCGGCGGCGCTTGGTCGCGCGATGAGCTACAGCTCACCTTCGGCCGTAGTGCGCGAGCAGCTTTCGGGCGTTGATTTCTATCTGTTCCTGCGCGATCTGCTCGACCACTTTGACGAGCGCGTGGACGGCCTGCGCGTCAAGCTTGCCGAACTGGCAGGCCGCATCTTTGTGGCCGACGGTTGCCTGGCGAGCTTTACTGGCAGCGATGAGGACTTTGACGCATACTGGGCCGCCGCGGGCGACCTGGGGCTGAACGCTGGCGACAGCACCGATTCCGGCCGCAACGCGCTCGTGGTGCCGGCGCCGCGCGACCGCCACGAGGCTTTTGTCATCCCCAGCGACATCTGCTTTGCAGCAAGCGCGTGCGACCCGCGTCGCCTGGGCATCGACGTGACGGGCGCCTGGGCGGTTGCTGCCAACGCACTTTCCTACGACTACCTGTGGAACGAGATCCGCGTGAAGGGCGGCGCGTACGGCTGCGGATTCCGCGCGGCCGGCGAGCGTCAGGCGGCGTTCTACACCTACCGCGACCCGGCAATCGACCCCTCGATTGAGCGCGTGGCGCGCGCAGGCGAATGGCTCAGCAGCTTTGAACCCGACGAGGCCGCCTTTGAGGGCTTTATCGTGAGCTGCGTGAGCGGCATGGACGCGCCGGTGAAGCCCTACGCGCTCACCAAGCGCCGCAACACGACCTACCTGGCCGGGCTCGATCCGCACGCACGCGAGGAGCGCCGCGCCCAGATGCTCGCTGCCACGCCCGGTGAGCTTCGCTCGCTCGGCGCCGACGTGACGCGCATCGCAACCGAGTCGCCCACCTGCGTCTTTGGCGGCCGCGACGTCATCGCCAAGAGCAACGCCGGCTTTACCGTCATCGACCTGCTGGGCTAAGGCACGGCAAGCAAAACTACCACGAAGGGCGCAGTTCACAGGCGCCCTTCGTGGTAGTTCGAACACTTGTTCTATACGCACACATGTTCTATAGTAGAGGTGCTTGCATCGAACTGAAATTGCAACTAGAATATAGTTGCAGAATGTGAGGCGGGATGACTCGATCCGATAAACTCATCGCCCAGCTGCTTAGCTGTCCTTCAACGTATAGATTTGCTGACTTTCTTAAAGTTATGGCTTCATACGGCTTTGAAATGGACAGCAAAGGCAAGACGTCCGGATCGCGCGTTCGCTTCTACAGGCCATCAGATGGCAGGATGTTCGTAATGCACGCGCCTCATCCATCTGACGAATTGACAGCGGGGACCATTCGAAACATCGTTCGCTTTCTGCAAGATGTCGGAGGTAGTCATGAGTAACGTTTTGGCATACAAGGGTTATTTCGCCCCGGTCGAGTTCGATGCCGAACAGCATGTGCTAACAGGTATGGTCGCCGGCATTAGGGACGCAATCGTATTTGAAGGCTCCACGGCTGAAGAAGTGGAGCAATGCTTCCACGACGCCGTCGACGATTACCTTGAGTTTTGCGCCGAGAAGGGCAAGGAACCCGAGCGGGCTTTTAAGGGCTCGTTCAACGTAAGAACGGGCTCTGAGCTCCACAAGCAAGCAGCGCTGGCAGCGGCAAAGAAGGGTGAGTCACTCAATAAGTTTGTGACTGAAGCGATCGCTGCGGCGCTGTGAAGCCAACGTCGAGTCGAAGCCGCCACACAGGGCGCCTTTGTGGCGGCTTCGACGTTTGCCCAGATAAAACCAGCCAAAATAAGCCTGTCACTTTTTGGCAGGTTTGCTAGAGGAGGTTGGGATGGACAAGGCTGAGTTGCGGCGGGCGGTGATTGCCCAGCGCGATGCTCTTGATTTGGACTTGCGGGCGGCGAAGTCTGCTGATATCTGTGCGCGGCTGGTTGAGCTGCTGGGCCGCTTAGATGCCGCGGCGCCGCGCATCGTTGCCGTCTATGCCGCGATGGGTTCCGAGGCAGACCCTGCCGCGTTTGCCGCTGCGGCCGCCGCGCGCGGCTGGCGCGTGGCCTATCCGTGCATGCTCTCGGCAACAGACACCGTGGCTTGTGGCCAGCGCATGTGTATGCGGGCAGTTGCCGCCGACGATGCGTCCGCGGCTCCGTTTATCGCCCACCCTACGCGGGCCTTTGCGGCCACGGACATCGACAGCAACCACTTCCCTATCGTGCCTGCCGAAGCTCTCGACATGATCGTCGTGCCGCTCGTGGCCTTCGACCAAACCGGCGCGCGCCTGGGCTACGGCGGCGGTTGCTACGACCGCTACCTGCCCATGCTCTCGCCCGCATGCCAAATCATCGGCATCGCCTTTGACGAGCAGCGTGTCGACCGCGTTCCCACCGACGCTCACGACCTGCCGCTACCCCACATCATCAGCGCCTAATCGCCGCCATATCAGCCACGGCTACAGCAGTACCATCGCAGCCTAGTGCTCCTCGCCGGCGCGGGCCAGGTCGTAGGGCGTGGTCTGGTAGACGTAGTAGTTGAGCCAGTTGGTGTAGAACAGCTGAGCTTGGCTGCGCCAGACGTTGCGCGGCTCGGCGGAGGGGTCGTCGCCCGGGAAGTAATGCGCCGGCACCTCCGGGTTGAGCCCGCGCTTCACATCGCGCTCGTACTCCAGGCGCAGCGTATCGGTGTCGTACTCGGGATGGCCAAAGACAAAGAAGCGACGGCTGTCGGTCGACTTGACGATGTACAGGCCCACCTCGTCGGACACGGCCACGACCTCAAGCTGCGGCTCGGCCTCCACGTCCTCGCGGCGCACATCGGTGTTGCGCGAATGCACGGCATAGAAACGGTCGTCGAAGCCGCGGACCAGCGGGCTTTGCGGCTTCACCAGATAATGCTCGAACACGCCGCTCGCCTTTGCCGGCAGGTCATACTTCTGGATACCGTAATGATGGTACAGACCGGCCTGTGCGCCCCAACAAATGTGCAGCGTAGAGTGTACGTGCGTGGTAGACCAGTCCATGATCTGGCAGAGCTCGGGCCAGTAGTCGACCTCTTCGAACGGCATCTGTTCCACCGGGGCGCCCGTGATAATCAGGCCGTCGTAGTGGATGTCGCGGATGTCGTCGAACGTGCGGTAGAACGTCTCCAGGTGGCCGGCGCTCACGTGCGTGGCCTCGTGTGTTTTGGTGCGCAGCAGGTCCACCTCCACCTGCAGCGGCGTGTTGGAGAGCTTGCGCATGATCTGCGTCTCGGTAGCGATTTTGGTGGGCATGAGGTTGAGGATGAGCACGCGCAGCGGACGGATGTCCTGGTGCAGCGCCCGGTACTCGGTCATGACAAAGATGTTCTCGCTCTCGAGCTGCGCGGCGGCAGGGAGGGCGTCGGGGATGCGAATGGGCATGGATGCTCCTTACGAGTCAGTTGCAGCTATGGTACAACGACCAGCGCCATCCGCGCGAGCACATCGCCCAGCGATACCGTCAGCGGCCCAAATCGCTCCAAAAGTAGAGATTAAGGCATGCCCAAAAATCTATAGCGCTTTAGCCTAGCAAAGTGGCAACAGGACGCTACAATGGTTCGACGCGAAAAACTCGGCCGAAAGGATACATATATGTACCAGACGCGTAAGATCGGTGTGGTCGGCCAGGGCCACGTAGGAGCACATGTCGCCAACAGCCTGCTCATGCAGGGCATTGCCGATGAGCTGTACCTGTGCGATATCAACGAGGCCAAGGTGACGTCCGAGGTCCAGGACCTGCGCGACTCCCTTTCGTTTGTCCCGTACAACACCAAGATCGTCAACTGCTACGACCACTACGAGGAACTTGCCTGCTGCGACGTCATCGTCAACGCCGCCGGCAAGGTCGCGCTGGCCGCCGGCAACCGCGACGGCGAGCTGTTCTTTACCACCGACGCCGCCCGCACCTTTGCCAAGCGCATCGTCGACGCCGGCTTTGACGGCATCTTCGTGAGCATCTCCAACCCCTGCGACGTCGTGTGCACCGAGCTGTGGCACCTGACCGGCTACGATCCCAAGAAGATCATCGGCTCGGGCTGCGGTCTGGACTCCGCCCGTCTGCGCACCGAGATCTCCAAGAAGGTCGGCGTGAGCCCCAAGTCCATCGACGCCTACATGATCGGCGAGCACGGCTTTAGCCAGCTGGCCGCCTTTAAGGCCGCAACCATCGCCGGCAAGAGCCTCAACGAGCTTCAGGCCGAGAACCCCGACAAGTACGCCTTCGACCACATGGAGGTCGAGGAGCTTGCACGCAAGGGCGGCTATGTGACCTACCAGGGCAAGCAGTGCACCGAGTACGCCGTCGCCAACTCCGCCGCGCGCGTCTGCGCCGCCGTTCTGCACAACGAGCACGCCGTGCTTTCCGCCTCCACGCTCATGACCGGCCAGTATGGCGAGGAGGGCATCTTCACCTCCCTGCCGTGCGTGATCGGCGCCGAGGGCGTCGAAGAGGTCTACACGCTCGACCTTTCCGAGTATGAGCTCGAGGGCTTCCACAAGAGCTGCCAGCACATCCGCGACAACATCGCCCAGCTCGACTGGTGGGAAGCCGAGGCATACGACGCCAAGTAAGCGTCGGTTGCCGCGACACCTCGTGAATCTAAGCGCAATACCAAGCGGGCTGCGTCGGAAATCCCCGGCGCGGCCCGCTTTTTGACTCAAACGACACGCTTGCGAATCGAAGGTGAATGTTTTTTCGACAGATGGAACAGGGCGCTTTAATCCTCAAACCACGCGATTGCGCGAATGGGCGAGCCGTCGCAATCCTCAATTTTGAGCGGTGCGCAGCTAAACCAGAACAGATCGTCGCCGCAACAGTCCAAGTCCTTAAGATTCTCGATGTTAACGATATCGCATGCGCGGAACAACTTCTTGTGGCGCGTCAGTTTTTCGTCCGCGATGGGGTCGAGTCCAATTACATCAAAGCCGACGCCCTTGTAGCCGCCGTCGATGATCAGGTCCAACACCTCGTCGTCCACGCAAGGATAGTCGCCAAAGTACGCCTCGGTTCCCCAGCGCTTATCCCAACCCAAGTTGAACAGCAAAAACTCGGCTTGGGTCACCTTATCGCCATAGGGATGGAGCTGCTCCACAGTAATGGCCTCACCCTCGGCGAGCATGCGGCAATCGACAACCAATGCCCTGCCTATAAACTGGCTTGCCGGAAACGCATCGAGTGTCGTGCGGTCGGCAAACAGATGCGCCGGTGAATCCATATGCGTCCCCGTATGGGCGTACATCTGCATGAGCGTCTCTTTAAATCCGTCGTGCTCGTAGGTGCTCGACGGCAGCAGCTTGGGTGTATCGGCTCCGGGAAATACCGGCATGTCTTCCCTAATAGTGTGAGTCAAATCAAGCACGCGCATGTTCAATCCCCATTTCTTTCTTGGCAAAGCAAAACGGGGCCCGCACTTGGCGGAAGCCCCGTCGTGAGAGGTTATTCCCGGTACCTAGTACTGCTCGATGCCCATGTAGCGACGAATCTCGGGGCTGTGGTCGAACACCTTGCCGCGGGCGGCGCGCAGCTCGCAGCTCATCGCATAGAAGAAGATCGGCTCCAGGAACGAACGCACGCTGGCGGGCACCTCTCCCACGCCGTACTCGAGCGCATCGAGCACCATAACCGTATCGGTGTGCGTGTTGAGGAACGCAAGTGCACGCTCCTCCATGGGGCGGCACTCGCCCGATCCGAGCTGCACAAAGTAGAACACGCCGGGCTCGGTAGCCTCAAACGGGCCGTGGAAGTACTCACCGGAGTGGATATAGCAGCAGTGCTGCCACTGCATCTCCATAAGCGAGCAGATGGCCATGGCGTAGGTCTGGCTAAAGTTGGGGCCGGAACCCAGGATATAGAAGAACTCGTGCTGCTGGCAGAGCTCGGCAAAGCGATCGCCCAGCTCGGCGTTGACCTTCTCGCGGGCAGCGGGCAGCAGCGCATCCATCTGCTTAAGGCCGGCGTACATGTCGGCAAGCGCCTCGTAACCCTCCTGCTGGTCAAGCAGTTCGGCGGCGATCAGAGCGCCGATGCCCTGCGGTACCTCGGCCTGCGGCACGCCTTCGCCCCACGGATAGACCCAGGTGGTCCACTTGCCGTTATCGATCTTGGAGCCCTCGCAGTCGGTCATGGCCACGACCTCGGCGCCGGCGGCCAGCGCCATCTCGCAGCCGTCGACGACCTCCTGCGTATTGCCGCTATGGCTGCAGGCGATGACGAGCGACTTCTCGCCAAGGCTCTTGGGGGCCATCAGGCAAAACTCGCGTGCCGTGTAGACCGTCGAGGTAAACGTGGTTGCCTCGCGCTTGAGCAGCTCGTTGGCCGGCATCAGGTCGATCATCGAGCCGCCGCAGGCGATCCAAAAGACATTCTCAATCTTGCCCTTGCGCTCGATAATTTCCTGAATCAGATCGTGTGCGTTCATGGTGATGCTCCTCCTTGTGTGGCGGTTTTGAACGACGTCAGCTCGTACCTGCGGTCGTTCTATGTTGTCCTATTTATAGCACGCATGACGACGCCCGTGAAGCCATCTCACCAAATTTGTTCTATATCGTTCTATCTGTGGACGTTAGATGTCGAACACGTAGCGCGAACCCACGATCTTTTGGCGTCCGAGCAGCAAGGGCCGCTCGTCCTCATCGGTAAAGTACGCCTCCATATAGAAGAGCGGCTCGCCGACCGGCACCTCCAGCAGCGAGGCCGCCTGAGCATCGGCAAGCGCAATCTCCACAGTACAGGGGTCGGACTTGAGCGGCGCGCGGCCCGAATGCTCGGCAACGAGCGCAAAGATGGAATTGTCCGTGAGGTCCTTGTCGGCAAGCGTCTGCAGATAGGGATGGTCGGCCAGCACAAAGGCGTTGTTCTCGAGCATGACGGGCACGCCGTCTGCCGTGCGCACGCGCTCGACAACGATGAGCTCGCAGCCGGGTTCCACCCCAAAAAACGCTGCGTCCTCGCGCGTCGCCGCAACCACCGTGCGCGACACCAGACGTGCTCCGGCCACCATGTCGTTGGAAGCGCAACCCTCGGAAAAGCTCTGAACGTCACCCTTCTGGACAATCTTGCGCTTGAGCTTGGGCGCGCACACAAACGTGCCCCTCCCCTGCTGGCGGTTGAGATACCCCGCGCGCGACAGCTCCTCGATGGCGCGGCGCACGGTGATGCGTCCCACGCCGTAGTACTTCGCGAGCTCCATCTCGGAAGGAATGCGCGAGCCGGATGCGTACACGCCACGCGCGATCTCGCCTTTTAGGTCATCCATTACCTGCTGGTACAGCGGCACGGCGGACACCTCAGTGCGCTCGGTTTTATCGTCGGATGCCATCGTTATGCTCCATTCCGTGCATGCTCGGACTCAAACTCTTCAATCGCCGCCATAAACTGCTCGCCAAAGGCGTCGGCCTTTTTCTCGCCGATGCCGTTGACCTGGATAAGCTCGTCGCGCGTCTGCGGACGTAGGCGGCACAGACCGCGCAGGGCCTTGTCGGAAAAGACCATGTACGGCGCCATCTCCAGCTCGGTCGAGATCTCCTTGCGCAGGGCACGCAAGCGCTCGAACAGCTCGGCATCGTCACCCACGCGCGGGCGCTGATCCAGCTCGGCCTCCTCGCGCAGCAAATCCACCGCACGGCGGGCGCGGGCCGAGGCCTTGCGCTTGGACGCGCGACGCTTAACGGTAAAGGCAAACGCCTCGTCCTCGACCTCGGCGGCACGCGGGCCCAGCCCCACGACCGGGTACTGCCCCTGCGAGGTTGCCAGATAACCGCGGCCGCACAGCTGGCCGATGATGTCCTTGATGCGCCCGACCGATTCGCTCGACAGCTCACCGTAGCCGCGGTCCTCGTCCAGATGCATCTGGCGAATGCGCTCGGTGTTGCCGCCGTGGAGCACGTCGGCGATCAGTGACTTGCCAAAGCGCATGGGACGCGTGGCCACGTAGCGCACAGCGGCGCGGGCCATATCGGTGACGTCCTCGACCTCGAACTGCGTGAGGCAATTGCTGCAGTTGCCGCAGCCCTCGGCGTCGTCCGTGGCGGTGGTGCCCGCGCCAGCCGCAGCCGCATGCTCGGCCGCGGCCTCGTCGCCAAAGTAGCGCAGCATGTATTCGCGCAGGCAGCCGGTGGTATTGCAGTAGCCCTCCATCTGGCTGAGCAGGCGATATCGATTCTGGAGCGCCCACGCGCGCTGCTCGTCGTCGAGCGCCTCGTCGGCAGCATCGCCGCGGTCGATCAGAAAGCGGCGCATGCGAAAATCGTTGCCGTTCCACAGCAGGTGGCAGCTGGCCGGGTCGCCGTCGCGGCCGGCGCGGCCAGCCTCCTGGTAGTAGGCCTCGATGCTCTCGGGCACGTTGTTGTGGATCACGTAGCGCACGTTGGGCTTGTCGATGCCCATGCCAAAGGCGTTGGTGGCAACCATCACCTGGATATCGTCGTCGATAAAGGCGCGCTGGCTTTGGCGGCGGGCGTCGTTGCCCATGCCGGCATGGTAACGGCCAACGCGAATGCCACTGGGGCCCAGCGCCTCGGCAAGCTCACCTGCCAGCGCATCGACGGTCTTGCGGGTCGAGCAATACACGATGCCGCTCTCGCCCGAATGCGCGATCACATAGTCGCGCACCCAGGCGGTCTTGGCTTTGTCGCCCATCTCCTCGCAACCAAAGTAGAGGTTCTTGCGATCGAAGCCCGTCACCACCGTCGCGGGGTTTTGCAGGCCGAGCATCTGCTGGATGTCCGCACGCACACGCTCGGTCGCCGTAGCGGTAAAGGCCGCCACGATGGGGCGCTGCGGAAGTGATTCGATGAACTCGCGAATCTGCAGGTAGGCGGGGCGAAAATCCTGGCCCCATTGGCTCACGCAGTGCGCCTCGTCAATGGCCACGAGCGGCACGCCAATGCCACCGTCCGCCGCGGCCTCCTGCGCAAAGGCTAAAAAGCGTGGCTCGAGCAGGCGCTCGGGCGCCACGTACATAAGCTGGTAGCGACCCTCGCGCGCCCGTTTGAGCACGGTGTTTTGCTGGGCCGGGGTAAGGCTGGAGTTGAGATAGCTGGGTCGCGCACCCGCCGCGAGCAACGCACGGGTCTGGTCCTCCATAAGCGACAGCAGCGGACTCACCACAAAGGTGATGCCGGGCAGCATGAGCGCGGGCACCTGGTAGCAAATGGACTTGCCGGCGCCCGTGGGCATAACGCCCAGCGCATCGCGACCGGCAAGGATCGCATCGACCATGCGGTCCTGTCCCGGGCGAAACGAGGTGTAGCCAAAATAGGCGCCGAGCGTGTCGAGCGCCATCTGCTGCATGCTATCGGTCATGGTTTCCTAACGTTCAAGTCATCTGCCGCCGATTATACGCCGCCACGCGGACCGGTGCCGCGCCGCTGCCGGCCACGGGCGATGCAATCCGAAGGGAACGAGCGCGGATTTTTGGACACTTTCCGGATGAGCGTGGATAATCTCCCACTTTGAGACCGTCACCGAGCCAAAAACGGGAGATTATCCACGCTCATTCTGCAGGTAGTCATTGGGGACGTTCTTGAATGACTAGTCGTTTAAGAACGTCCCCAATGACCATCTTGACAAGCGCGAAAACGTTGCCGGTTGAGCATAAGTCAGTGAAAACGCCCCTAAGCGAGCAAGGTGACGTGAAAGAGGAGGGAAGCGTACTTCGGTACGCGACCGACGATTGAACGTCAGATTGCCGCTTAGGGGCGTT
>JAHAAK010000027.1 GCA_018376905.1 Collinsella sp.
ACGGCGCCCCCGGGGCCCGCGAGGGGCCTCGGGGGCGTTCGGCTAGCTGCGGGAACGTCCTATCCGCTCAATGTGTTCGGCTGAGATCGGAAATCAACCCTTTGCAAAGATGCTCCAGACGTCAGTCCTGAACCTCTCGTATTTCAGTTTTTTAAAAGAAATCGTGTCAGACTTTCAACATTTGCCACTTACGGACATAGAGTCGACTTCCCCGTTGTACTCTGCTCAGAAAATAAACTCGGACACCTCTTCAATAACATCGTTTGTTGTCATAAACATGATTCCATTGTTCATGAATGCGATTACAATGATTGCGGTTTTTTTGCTAATCGCTTCTCTCGATTTATCGATATGCACCGTCGGCATAACGCTTCTTGGGGCGTATTGCATTATGGTGCTTATGCTTCAACCCTCACTGCTTGCTGCTTCATTTCAAAAGAAAGAGGAAGATGGGTTCCTGTTCAGCTCCATAGCATCACGTATCGCGCGGACGTTCGAGATTAAGCTGCTAGCCGGTTATGACAGCAGCTTCGAACATGTAGAAAAACAGTTTGATGTTGCGTACTATCCTTCAGTTCTTGCACTCGCGAAAGTACAAAGTATAGTAAGTTCTAGCGATTGTATGGCGGCGGCAGGATTTCAAGCTGTTTTGTTGCTGGTTTCGGGAGCAAGAATAGCCACAGGAGCTATGACAATTGGGGAATTTACCATGATAAATTCTTATTATTCCCTATTGATGAGCTGTGGCAAATACTATATCGGCGTCTTTCAGTCTTTGCAGGAAACGAGGGCATCAATAGCTAGGCTGAATGAAATAAAGGCGCGAAAACGGGATTACCGAAATTGCCTTGCGGTTAATAATGTGGGCCGCATACAGGTCCTAGATTTAGACTTCAGTTTAATTCGCGACGAAGAGCTGGTTGATATAACTTGCGGGGTGAATCTTCAATTTGACATGGGCAGAACGTATGTAATTACAGGCCCTAATGGTGTTGGAAAAAGCACACTATTAAAGCTGCTCCTGGGTTTTTACGAGCACGCAAATGACAATATCGAGTACGATTGCACAAAGTTGACCGCTATCAATCTTGACCGAGTTCGGTCGGAGTGTTTCTCTGCTATGCAGCAAACGGCTTTCGTCCCCGGTGACACAGTTGAAGACTATTTGCATGAATACGGCATCAGCTATGAGTTAATGGCGTCGTTTCTCAAGGAATGCGGTTTCGAACCAATTGATAAAATAAGATGGGAAAAATGTTCTAATCTATCTGGAGGAGAGCTGCAAAGGTTGCGCTTGGCTATGGCGTTATGCCGAAAAGCGGATTTTGTAATTCTCGATGAGCCGACCAATGATCTTGACGGATCGGCATGTGGCTGCCTGATAGAGTACATTAAACAAAATAAGCGAGGTCAGGCCTTTTTGATCGTTTCGCATGATTCTAGATTGCTCGATGTCGCCGATCATATTTTGGTAATGAGCGGTGAGGGGGCTATTGAATTAGCCAAATAATGGATTCCTGGTTGTGCTGGAATGATATTGGGACGTATATTTGGTTGCTTTTTAAGGCGGGAATAATAATCGGGTGATCAACTCTTTCTCGTTCCATATGAATTTAGCGCCTCCCGAATGAATGTAATGGGCGGCTCCGGAACCCCCGCTGTCCTGGCCTAGGGGAAACGGAATAGACGGACCGACCGTTCGACTTTGCCTGGGAAAGGATGTCGGGCGGTGGGCGGAGCATGGCCACCGGACTCATCGAACCGCATCTCCGCCATTCTTTCAACTGGGAAAACGGTGCCCCCGGGCTCTGGAGAGACTGCGGGGGGCGTTCGGCTAACTGCGGGTACGACCTATTTGCCCAATGTGTTCGCCTGAGATCGGAAATAAACTATCATGCGCCCCACAACGCTAATCCAGTTTGGTACCTGGCACCTGCACGGCTTTCCCGAGCAACGCTTTAAGCTCGTTCAAAATGGAAACAGGCTGACGGTCGACGCCGTCCAGATGGAGCGTGGCCACGCGAATGGGCGGCTGATATTCAAGCGAGCCGATGAGCACGGGAGAACCCAGGAACCGTTCGATGTCGCTTGCGATCTCATCGATTGCCTCGGGGCCGAGCTCATCGAAGAGTGCCACGAATGTCGGCCCCGTCGAGCGGAACAGGCGGCCCTTGCCGCGCGAACAATCCATGAGGCAGGCGGCGCTTTCGGCGAGCACGCGGTCGCCTGCATCGAATCCAAAGCGGGCATTGACCTCGGCGATATCGTCGACCTTAATGGCAATAAAGCCTGCCTCGTGCGGCACGCGGCGCATCTCTCCAATAGCGTTGACAAGTGCATGGACATCGCCCAGGCCCGTTACCGAGTCGGTCGTATCCGCTAGGCTTCGGTTGACGATGATGCCCACATACATGCTGGGCTCGGTATCGGTGCCGTCCAAGCGGTAGCCCGTGCAGTCGCAAAGCACGTATTTTCCGGTGGCGTCCATTACGCGATACTGCATGTAGTGGAAGTGCCACGTGCTGTTTATCACCATGTCGAGCTCGGCGCGTACGTTGTCGCGGTCCTCGGGATGAACGCGGGCGAGCCACATGTCGAGTGAGTTAAAAGGGTGCTGGGAGGGCAGGTCAAAATCGCGCACGGCGTTAACCGACCATTGCGATTCTCCCGTATCGAGGTTAAGGACGAACGGATAGCGCGTCTCGGAGCTCATGGAGATCGCCTGGAACACCCGGTCGTTGCACGGAAGTTGATCGACGATTGGGCGTTGCGGCGCGTCATTGTTTTCCGGTTGCTGTACACGATGCATAAGCTTATAGCGATACATCTTGCGATCGGCATCCATCGTCATCTGGCGACGCGTGTCGCCGGCAAGTGGATCGACGCGCGAGCAGCCAAAGCTAAAGCTGGCGATCATGGGCGCCTTGCCATCTGAGCTCGCCTCGATCAGCCCGGCACGCACCTGCTCCAAGCGCTGCTCGAGTTCGGTCTCGTTTGCAGAGAGCGAGATAAGCACAAACTCGTCTCCACCGATACGGAACAGCATCTCATCATGCTCCATGGTTTCGGAGAGCGTGCGGCAGATGCTCAGAATATAGCGATTGCCTTCGGCGTGGCCAAACCTATCATTGCAGTGCTTGAGATGGTCGATGTCAATATAGGCGCAGGTGAAGGGGTCGCCTTTGCGCCAGAGCTGCTCGACGTGACGGTCGAGTCCGCTGCGGTTGCCCAAGTTGGTGAGCGGATCGATATAGGCGTTGCGCTCAAGCAGCCGGCGCTCTTGTTGCAGGATGGCATGCGTCTTTTGCAGTTGCTCACCAACGGCGTGTAGCTCAGCAGGCAGCGCGGCAACATCGAGTTCGGCGGTCGAGATGCCATTCGCAAGTCGCTGAAGATAGGCAATAATCGATTGCTCGCCCATGCGATACGACTCGTTCATGATGGATAACCTCCTTGGGCGGAACAATGGTTTGTATCATATCCCCAATTCGGTTTGAATTGGGGATATAAGTTAGCTAATGGCGGCAAATTCCCCCTTCGGCGGTGGCGTTTTGCGCGCGAGCGAATCAGTTGTTATTGCCGCCATCGAGCAATGCCTCAAAATCCTTCGCCGGCATGGGGCGGTAGTAGAGGAAGCCCTGAGCGTGGCGGGCTCCCATTTGTCGTAGCATGTTCGCCTGCTCATTTGTCTCGACGCCTTCGACCACGACGGGCAGATGGAGCGACTGCGCCATCTCGAGCATTGATGACACAATCTGCGTGCTGCGGCCATGATCACCGTCGACGGGCACAAACGTGCGGTCGAGCTTGATGACGTCGACGTTGACGTTCTTGAGCATCGCGAGCGTGGACTGGCCGGTGCCAAAATCGTCCATGTAGGTCGAGAAGCCGCGGGTGTGCAGGTCGGCTGTCAGCTTGTCCACGGCCTCGGGGTCTCCCGTATAAGCCGTCTCGGTGATCTCGATGCGCATGAGCTCGGGCGGTAGCTTGTATTGGGTGGCAAGCGCCCCCATATGTTCGGCAACGTCGCAGGCAAGGATATCCACGCGCGACACATTAAGCGAGACCGGAACCACACGAAGACCGCGATCGATGCGCTCGCGCAGCCACGAGGCGACACCCTGCCAAATGTACTTGTCGAGTGTCACCACAAAGCCGCTTTCCTCGAGTGTGGGGATAAACGTTACGGGCGAAATGAGAGAGCCGTCCTTGTCAATCCAGCGGGTGAGTGCTTCGGCGCCAATAACCTCGCCGGTTTCCATATCGACCTGGGGCTGAAGGTAGTACGTGATGCGGCCGTTTGAGAGCGCGTATTGGAACTCGGTCAGCGTGCGGTG
The DNA here is from genome assembly GCA_018376905.1 of Collinsella sp. GTDB lineage: Bacteria > Actinomycetota > Coriobacteriia > Coriobacteriales > Coriobacteriaceae > Collinsella. Next base: position 4,338 of record JAHAAK010000027.1, read on the forward strand.
GAACGCAATCTCGTGCTCATATTCCTCGGGGCGGAAAATGGCAATGCGCTCCTTGAAATCGTTTTTGGCGCGTCGATTGGTAAACATTGCCTTCGCCTGCGCATCGATGGTGATTTCCTCATTGGAGTCGATGGGGTAAACGCCCATGGACGGCCAGAAACCTACGCCGTCATCATGCCTGGCTACTGCCTCACGAACGCGGTTGTAGATTTGATGGACGGTGATGTGCTTAAAGGGGATGAGTACGCAAAAGTCATCTTGGCCCCAGTACCCTGCGACGCCCATATCGGCATTCTCGATGTCCTTGAGGACCGTGCCCACATCTGCGAGTACGCGGTCGCCCTCGGCCTGGCCGTGCCATTCATTAAACAGGCGCATGTGGCCCATGTCGACCGTGGCGATGCACCAGGCGTCGTCGCGCCTTGCCTCGAGAAATGCGTTGGCGCGCCGCATAAACTCGCTGGGTCGATAGAGGCCCGTGAGCGTGTCGATGCGTTCGGCGATGGCGCTTTTGCGCTCCGCCTCGGGTATGGGGAGACTATCGTTGGGAACAAGCCCGCCGGCCGTGCGAAGGCGACGCTCGAGTTCGCCTAAAACGGCGGTCGCTTGATGGGTTAAGTGCTCGTAAAAGGCCGGGACGACAAGACAGACGGGAGTAATGGTGTCGCCTGCGATTCGAACAGGAGCGAAAACGGCCCCTTTAAGGTGGCGGGTCAGTTGCTCGAATGCCTCGTGGTCTAAATCGTTGCTGAGCACGACGAATTGGACGCTACGTGAACGATAGACCCTGCTCCTGCCGCGGGTGATCGACAGCATGCGGCCTGCGTATTCGGCAAGCATGTTGTCGACAGCCTCGGCCCCGTAGAGCTCGTTGAGCTTTGTCGTGCCACGAACGCGCACCGCTATAAGCCCTGTCTCGCAACGATCGCGGCGGCAGGCGTCGATGGCGTTGGCCAGCATGCGCTGCGTTCCGAGGCCTGTGGCGGCGTCGACGGTTTCGGCAAGCGAGTGGTTGACGAGCTCGCCGACATAGAACGAGGGGATTTTTTCGTCGCCATCGATACGAAACCCGCGAGCACGGCAGAGGACGTAGCCGCCGGCGGCATTGCGTACGCGGTACTGCATAACTCGACGGTGTTTGGAGCCGTTATAGATTTGGTCGATGTCGGTGAGGTAGGCCTCAAGGTCATCGGGATGGACGCGCGTTTTCCAGTAATCGCGGCAGTTGTCTACATGCTCCGAAGGAAGACCGAGATCGCGCAAGGCACCTTGTGACCAAAGGGTGCGATGTTTGTCCAAGTTCTCGATAAAGAAATAACGGCCCTCGTTGAGCATCGAAAAGGCGTCAAAAATACGATCGCTTATTTCGAAGTCGTCGGCGTGGACTTGCGTGATATTGCGTCGATCGAGGTGCATGGCATGACGTAGCTTGTAGTCGTACATGCGATGGTCGGCATCGAGCGTCATGCGATTGGAAGCTTCGCCCAGGGCGGGGTCGGCATGTGACACTCCGTAGCTAAACGAGTGGGGCATCTCGGAATCGTTGTTTTTGAGCAGAACCGTTCGGCAGTGTTTCAGACGTTCGGCGAGGTCGCCCTCGGTTGCAATCGTAGAGAGGATGGCAAACTCGTCGCCGCCTATGCGAAACGCCGCTTCGCCCACCTTCATATACAGCTTAAGATAGAGACTTACCTGCAAGATATAGCGGTTGCCCTCGTCATGCCCAAAGACGTCGTTGCAGTGCTTGAGATTGTCGATATCGATGAACGCCATGGTAACGGGGGTGTCCTGCTTCCAGAGCTCCTCGAGGGAACGGGCAAAGCCGCCACGGTTGCCAAGCCCGGTAAGCTGGTCGGTAAAGGCAGTCCTGATCAGATCCTCCTGCCGTTCGAGAAGGTCGCGGACGGTCTTTTCGAGCGTTTCGGTGTAATTGCTGACAGTATCCATGTTCTAAGCGACTTTCTGAGGTCGGGGCGGATTGCGTCGGGCGAGCTCGTTGTGTACACGCGTCGTTGCTCAGCGCTTTGCATGTATCCAGGCCCCCGCCTTGCCGCGTTGTTGAGTTAATTTGCCGGCTAATGTTCGCTGTTGATAACAGCTGAGTAGTGTAAACAATAGTGCACAATTATATATGGGTGCACATGCTGTGGGCGGCTATTATTCGACAAGCGGTAGCGCGACGATGCGATGTTCGATAAAAATGCGACTGGGACGATATATGTTGACGGGTATACTTGTCCCGTTTCAAAACGCAGGAACGGAGATGGTCGCATGGCACAGTCAAATATGACGCGCACGGTGGGGCTGGCGCTCGAGGGAGGCGGCTACCGCGGTATGTATACGGCGGGCGTGCTCGACGTTTGGATGGAGCACGGTTTGACCTGCGACCATATGGTGGGCGTCTCGGCGGGCGCGGCATTTGGCTACAACTTTAAATCGCGCCAGATCGGCCGCGCCATTCGCTATAACAAGGCCTATTGCGCCGACAAGCGCTATGCGAGCGTGACCAGCTGGCTGCGAACCGGCGATATGTTCAATGCCGACTTTGCCTATCACGAGGTGCCTATCGAGCGCGATCCCGTCGACCTGGAAGCATATCGCGCCTGCCCCATGCGATTTACGTGCGTGTGTACCGATATCGAGACGGGCAAGGCCGTCTACCATGACCTGCCTTATGGCGACGAGCGGGATATCGAGTGGATCCGGGCGTCGTCTGCTATTCCCGTGGCGACGCGTCCCGTTGCTATTGACGGGCATAAGTATCTGGATGGTGGCGTGGCTGATTCTATTCCCAGCGCATGGCTGTTTGCGCAGGGGTATGACCGCAATATCGTGTTGCTCACGCAGCCGGCGGGCTTTGTGAAGCAGCCCAACAGCGTGATGCCCATGCTGCGGCGCGTGTTCCGTCACTACCCAGAGTTTGTCGCAGCGCTTGAGCATCGGCATGAGGTCTACAATGCCACGCTCGATGACCTGGCACGTCGCGAGTCTGCCGGCGAGGTCTTTGTGGTGCGGCCGAGCGAATCGGTGAAGGTGCCGTCGCTGTGCCGCGAACCGGATGAGCTCGAGCGCATCTACCAGGTCGGTCGCCGCGATGCGGAGGCGACTTTGCCGGCGTTGGAGGCCTACCTAGCGGGGTAGGGGTTGTATACGGAAAGCGCATCCCGGAATGGAGGTCCAAACTGGGATGCGCTTTCCGCTCTAGAAGATATGAGACTGTAGATCAGCTGCTCGGCTTATGCCTATGCCTGCTGCCAGGTGTCGACGAGCTCCTTGGCGGCGGCGTAGGGATCGTCGGCACTGCAGACGGCGCTCACCACAAAGAAGCCATCGACACCGGTTGCCTTAAGCTGCGGCAAGTCGGCCGTCTTGACGCCGCCGCCCACCACGATGGGCACGGGGCTCGCCGCGTGGAGTGCGTCCAGGTCCTCAAAGCTCTTGGTGATGATGGAGCCATCGGCCGCGCGTCCGCAATCGCGCTTGGTCTCGGTCTCGTGGAGCGGGCCGATGCCCAGGTAGTCGACCAGACTCATGTCGGCGGTCTTGACGTACTCGAGCATCTCCTCGCAGCGGGCCGAAAGGCCCACGATGGCATCGGGGCCCAAAAGTTTGCGGCAGACCTCGACGGGAATATCGCTCTGGCCTACATGCACGCCATCGACAGCAATACCCTGCTCGCGCGCGGCGAGTACGCAGTCCAGGCGGTCGTCGATTAACAGGGCGACCTGACCGGTCTTGCCGGCCTGTGCGATTGCCTGCGCGGCGTCGCCGGTCAGTGCGATGATCTCGCGGGCGCTTGCCACCTTGGAGCGCACCTGGATGCAGGTAAAGCCGGCATCGAGCGCCTGGGCCACCACATTGCCCACGGGACGTCCCAGCGTGTTTTCGGGGCCGAGTACCAGATAGGCCGAGATATCAAGGTTGTCGCGGATGCTCATCGTGCTTCCTCCTGCTTTTTGATCTGTGCTTCCATGCGCTCGAGTTTGCCGGTCATGGTGTCGGTAAATCCGGGTCGAATATCGGCTTTGAGCACGACTTCGGTGCGGATGCCCTTGCTCGCCAACACAAAGGTTGCGTCGCGCACGACCTGCATGACCTCGTCCCAGTCGCCCTCGATCTCGGTGAACATCGAGGTGGTGCGGTTGGGAAGGCCGCTCTCGCGAATAACACGCACGACCTCGGCGACCTCGGCGGAGAGTTCATCGCCGGTGCCGCACGGGGCGATGGCCACAGCGACGAGCGTGTTCATGCCGGTATTGGTTGCGGGCTCGGACATGGCCTATGCCTCCTCGAGCTCGAGCTGGTTGTTGGCGATGTCTTGGGCGGTCGCGCGGTAGAGCTCGTCGATAAAGGCGACCTTAAAGCTTGCCGGGGCATCGGCGACAGCGGCGGCACGCGTGCCGGCAACGTTGTAGACCGCGGTGCCGCAGACTGCCGCCGTAAACGGATCGGTGACGCAGGCGTACACGGCCAGCACGCCGCCCTGCGAGCAGCCGCAGCCGGTGATCTTTGACATGAGCGGGCTGCCGCCGTGGGACTTGGCCACGGTCGTGCCGTCGGTGATCAGGTCGACTTCGCCCGAGACCACTACGGCGCCGCCGGTGTAACGGGCGAGCGCCACGGCGGCATCGCGGGCGGCGTCGACCGTGTCGGTGGTATCGACACCGCGCACGCGGCTCAGATCGACCGCCTCGCCCTCAAGACCCCACAGGCCGGCGAGCGCGATGATCTCGGAGGCGTTGCCGCGCACGATGGCGGGCTTGTACTGCTTGAGCTCGTTTACCAGCTGGGTGCGCAGGCTGCCGATGCCCAGGCCCACCGGATCGAGCACCCAGGGCTTGCCGGCGTCGTGTGCCGCCTTGGCCGCGCGGGGAATCGTCTGCTCGTAGATGGGGAAGAGCGTGCCCATGTTGAGATAGATGGCGCCGCCGCCGGCAACGAGCGCCTCGCCCTCGTCGGGCAGATAGACCATGGCGGCCGAACCGCCCACGGCGAGCTGCGCGTTGGCGACAAAGTCAATCGTCACCGTGTTGGTGATGGAGCCGGCCATTGGATTGGTGGCGCGAATCTCCTCCACGGCCTTGACCATATGCTGCTTAAGCTGTTCCGAATCAATCACTGCACATGCCTCCTTGGCATAGAAAAGGGGCGCTGTGCATAGACAGCGCCCCTGCAAAGGCGGCATGCTCCCTACGCCAGCATTAACTGACAGGTTCAAAGGATTGGGCCCCATGCCCTCTCAGCCTTGTGGTTTGCACCGCCGGCACTCCCGCATCGAATCTGTTGTTCCCTATACTAACGCACCTGCCAAAAAGGGACAGGTTTATTTTGGCAGGTCGTTACAATAGGTAGGACCGATACGAATGGGGGCCTTATGATAAAACTTGTGCTGACCGATATGGACGATACGCTGATTCCAGCCGGGCATGATGGCGCCAGCGACTACGCCATTGAGGGTATTCATGCCATGCAGGCGGCGGGTCTGCACTTTGGTCCGGTTTCGGGTCGTCAGCCGTCCGCGATGGGCTGGATGTTCAAAAACCGTTCCGAGTGTTTTTCGACCGGTGCGTTTTGTAACGGCCAGGTGATGTTTGTCGACGGCGAGGTTGTTGCCTCCCGTGCGAGCGACAACGGTGCCCTCATGCGTCTTGCCGACTATCTTGAGCAAGAGACCGACGATACCTATCTGAAGGTCTATAGCCTGGGCGATGACTTTTGGGGCAACGATGCCTACTGCGTGACGAGCGATCCCGAGCGCGTGCGTCGCGCTATGGAGTCGGGCGGCAATGCGTGGCTCAAAGGCGAAGAGGCCCCGTGCCGTCCCGTCGTTGATGACGCGCCGGTGTTTAAGGCGAATATTTGGAGTGCTCGTTCGCGTGAGGAGCTCGCGGAGCTACGCGAGCGCGTTGCCGCTGAGGTGCCGGAACTCTCGCTTGTGTTTCCCAACAACCGAGTGCGCCTGTTCGACATCCTTCCGGCTGGTTGGGACAAGGGCTGCGCTGCGCTGGAGCTGGCGCGCGCTTTGGGCCTGACGCCCGACGAGGTGGCCGTATTTGGCGATTCCGATAACGACCTGCCCATGATCGGCGCCGTTCTCAACTCCGTTGCGGTCGCCAATGCCAACGAGGCCGTTACGGCTGCCGCGCGCTGGCATATCGGCGCTGCGGCAGACGATGCGGTCGCCGGGGCTCTGCATCAGATTGCCGCCTGCGCCGCGACGGGGGAGATGCCGCCGTTTATGCGCCAGGAGGGTGCGGCCGACGCGAATCTCGCGAACAGCTAAGGAGACAGCCATGAAGCTCCAGCAGCTCAGATATGTCGTCAAAGTTGCCGAATGCGGCAGCATCACCGAGGCCTCGCGCCGGCTCTTTGTGTCGCAGCCTTCGATTACCGCGTCGATCCGCGATCTCGAAAACGAGATGGGTGTGCGCATCTTTGAGCGCACTAACAAGGGTGTCGTTGTATCCGAGGAAGGCGAGACCTTCTTGGGCTACGCGCGACAGGTGCTTGACCAGGCCGATCTGCTCGAAGGTAAGTACAAGGGCGCATCCGAGCAGGTGCCGCATTTTAGTGTGAGCTGTCAGCATTATTCCTTTGCCGTCAACGCGTTTGTCGATGTGATCCGTGAGTTCGTTGCCGCGCGCTACGACTTTACCCTGCGCGAGGAGCAGACTCACGAGATTATCGAGGACGTCGCGCATATGAAAAGCGAACTCGGCATCCTGTACCTGTCCGAGCACAATCGCGAGGTCATCGAGCGCATGCTGGCGGCCAACGAGCTCGTGTTCGAAGGGCTCTTCTGCGCCACACCGCACGTTTTTGTGTGTGCAGACCATCCGCTGGCGGGCCGCTCCAGCGTGACGCTCGAAGACCTCGAGGACTACCCATTTTTGTCCTATGAGCAGGGCAGCTACAACTCGTTTTACTATTCCGAGGAACTGACCTCGACGTTTGAGCGCCGCAAGAACATCCGCGTGCGCGACCGTGCGACGCTGTTCAACCTGGCTATGGGCCTTAACGGCTACACGGTGTGTTCGGGCGTGATTAGCCACGAACTCAACGGCCCCGGCATTATCTCGATTCCGCTCGATGTGGATGAGTACATGGAGATCGGCATCATCACGCGCAAGAACACGACGCTTACGCGCTACGGTCAAGCCTATATCGACGCGATCCGTCAGCATATCTAGACTGCTGCGTCCTGTACAGGTCAAATCTCTTCATGGCAGTCCCAACTGATATAGGAAGCATCTATATCAAACTGTTATAAACGTATATTTTACGATGACCATATGAGCGCTCATACTCTGTCCCAGTAAAGCAACCGATGCAAAGGGAGATATCTATGAGCACTTCGATTCAACCGAACGCGCCGTTTCGCGCCGATATCGTCGGCAGTTTTCTTCGTCCGCAGGCTGTAAAGGATGCCCGTGCCGCCTATGTCGCGGGTAAACTCGACGCTTCCGGCCTTAAGGCCGTCGAGGACGAGGCCATCCGCGACTTAGTGGCCAAGCAGAAGGCTGCCGGCCTGCAGGTGATTACCGATGGCGAGTTTCGCCGCAGCTACTGGCACCTCGATTTTATGTGGGGACTCAACGGCATTGAGCGCCGCGCCTCGCGCACGGGCTACATGTTTCACGATGAGGAGACTACCGCCGACACCGCCGCGGTAACCGGTCCCATTAGCGGCGAGAACCATCCGTTCGTCGAGCACTTCAAATTTGTCAAGTCGCTCGAGGGTGAGGGCCAGATCGCGCGCCAGACCATTCCGGCACCGATCCAGACGTTCTCCGAAGTCACACTCGACCGCTGTGATGGCCAGCAGGAGAGCCTGCGTGCCGTCTATAAGACCGACGAAGAGCTCGCCGATGCCATTGCCGCAGCATACCGCACCGTGATTGCCGACCTGTATGCCGCGGGCTGCCGCAACATCCAATTTGATGACTGCACCTGGGGCATCTATTGCGATACCGACTTTGTGTCCAAGACCGGCATGAGTCCGGTTGACCTGCAAAAGGTGAGCGAGCTGGGCGTGGCGCTCAACAATGCTGCCATCGCGGGCAAGCCCGACGATCTGGTTATCAACACGCACGTGTGCCGCGGCAACTATCACTCCACGTATGCCTTCGAGGGTGGTTACGATCCCATTGCACCGTACCTGTTTGCGCACGAGGATGTCGACGCGTTCTACCTTGAGTTCGATACGCCGCGCGCCGGTGGCTTTGAGCCGCTCAAGTATGTTGCTCCCGGCAAGAAGGTCGTGCTGGGCCTGGTGACCACCAAGGCCGCTGAGCTCGAGGACGAGGACGTTATCGTCGAACGTATCCACGAGGCCGCAAAGTATGTGCCGCTCGAGAACCTGTACCTGTCGCCCCAGTGCGGCTTTGCCAGCTGTGAGATTGGCAACAAACTGACCGAGGACGAACAGTGGGCAAAGATCGCGCTGGTCAAGCACATTTCCGAGCGCGTTTGGAAGTAACGTTACCGTTTGCAGGTGACAGCGCGCGCGAGACATGACGTATCACGTACAATGGTTCGGATCGTATCGTTCGGGCAGATTATCCGATATGCCTGATCGCCCTTCCATCATGAAAGGACTTCCATGTCCCAATCCTCGACGCCCGCCGTCACCGATGCCATCTACGATGCATCGTCGCTCGGCCGCCCGCGCATGTTTGTGTTGGGTTTGCAACATATGTTTGCGATGTTCGGAGCCACGGTGCTCGTGCCCGTGCTCACCGGCCTTTCCGTTTCGGCGACGCTTCTGTTCGCCGGCATCGGCACGCTGCTGTTTCATTTTTTATCGCGCGGTAAGGTGCCCGCGTTTCTGGGCTCGTCGTTTGCCTTTATCGCGGGTTATGCCGCCATTGCACCCAACGGCGAGGCCGAGCTTTTGCCTTACGCTTGCCTGGGCGTTGCCTGCGCCGGCCTGCTCTATCCGGTGCTGGCGGCGCTGTTCCGCGCATTTGGCGCCAAGCGTGTCATGCGCTTCTTTCCGCCGGTGGTGACCGGTCCCATCGTCATTTCCATCGGCCTGATCCTGGCGAGCTCTGCCATTGCCAACTGCCAGACCAACTGGCTTGTCGCCGTTATCGCTGTGGCCGTGATCGTCATCTGCAACATCTGGGGCCGCGGCATGGTCAAGATCGTGCCGATTTTGCTGGGCGTTGTGGTGAGCTATGCCGTTGCGGCCGCGTTGGGCGAGGTCGACTTCTCTGGCGTCGCAGCCGCCCCCTGGGTCGGTCTGCCCATCGTGTGGGACAACACCGTGTTTGCGCTCTTTGGCCCGCAGTTCGATAGCGGTCTTGCCACGACGGCCATCATCACCATCATGCCGCTGGCCTTTGCAACCATGATTGAGCACATTGGCGATATCTCCGCCATTGGCTCTACCTGCGAACGCAATTACATTGCCGATCCCGGTCTGCACCGTACCCTGCTCGGCGATGGCCTGGCGACCATCTTGGCATCGCTCTTTGGCGCCCCCGCCAACACTACGTATGGCGAGAACACCGGCGTGCTTGCGCTTACGCGCGTGTTCGACCCACGCGTGATTCGCATTGCCGCGTGCTGCGCCATTGTCCTCTCGTTCTGCCCCAAGTTCGCTGCGGTGATTGCCGCCATGCCGGCGTGCGTTATCGGCGGCGTGTCGCTCGTGCTCTACGGCATGATCAGTGCCGTGGGCGTTCGCAACCTTATCGAAAACCAGATCGATTTCCAGAACAACCGCAATGTGCTGGTTGCGGCTCTGGTGCTCGTGCTTTCGCTCGGCATTGCCTACAGTACCGCCGGTGCCATCGTGCTGGAGCTGGGCGGCGTGACGATTTCGCTTTCGGGCCTTGCCGTGGGCTCGCTGGTGGGCATTGTGCTCAACGCCATCCTGCCCGGTAATGACTTTGAGTTCGATACTTCCGAGCTTGAGGAGACTGCTGAATAGTAGCTGCGTTCAGCCAAATTAAAAATGGCGTCCATGCGTATGTACGCGTGGACGCCATTTTTAATGCGTCAGTATCCAGTGGATGCCGCGCGCCATGCGCAGGTCAGTTTGGGCAAAGTGGTTGCCGGGGTTGAGCTCCAGCGTTGTTGGAATGTCACGCTCTATAAACAGCTCTTCCATCGCGTGCGTATCGTCGAGTACGTGCCGCATCATGCGGTTGGGCGTCTTGGTTTCCTTTTTACCGAGCGACAGATAGGCGGCGTCGGGCGTGGCTGTCATCGTGCGCTCGCGCGCGTAGTCGATAAAGCCGGGGAACCACAGCGACCCCGATGCACTTGCCGCGCGCTCAAAGACATCTGTTTGCCAAAGTGTCCACAGTGCAAAAAGACCCGCCAACGAGTAGCCGGCAACGCCGCGCCAGGCGGGCGGTTGCGGGAGCGATGATTCGGCCTGGGGGATTATCTGCTTCAACAACTCGTCAAGAAAACCAGCAGCCTGTCCACCAAAGGGCTCGGCATCTCGTATAGTTCCCTCACATTCCCAGGGGCTCAGCTCGCGATTCCAATCGAGCCCTCCAATGGCGACAAGGGTGAATGGCGGGCAGTCGAGCTCTCGGCAGCGCTCGTAGACTTCACTACCGTCGCCCATAACCACGGGGAGGTAGATGACGGGCGCGCCTTCCACACACTCTGAATAAACGGTTATCTGCTTATGATGCGCTTCCAAGGCAGGCTTCTCTCGGTGTTGTGATATTGACAGCCTCAATTGTCGCACGCTGGCACGGGGGCAGACGCTAAAAGAAAGGCGCGGAGCCGTTCGATGCGACTCCGCGCCTTGTTGTTTTGCTTCGGCAGACTATGCCGTTACGCTACGAAGAAGTAGACGAGGAAGGCAAGGGCTGCGATCCACATGAGCGGCTTGATCTTGGAGGCCTCGCCCTTAAAGAGCGCGACGATCACGTAGGCGATAAAGCCCAGGCCAATGCCGGCAGAGATGGAGTAGGTGAAGGGCACGCCGGCGACAATCATGAACGCCGGGAAACCCTGCGACACGTCGGACCAGTCGATCTCGGAGGCCTCGCTCATCATGAGGTGGCCGACGTAGACCAGAGCACCGCAGGTGGCGGCGCTGGAAACGATGGTGACGATGGGGGAGAAGAACGCGGCGAGAATGAACAACACGCCGGTGGTGACGGAGGTGAGGCCCGTGCGGCCACCGTCGGCAGCGCCAGAGGTGGACTCGACGAAGGTGGTGATGGAGGAGACGCCCATGAAACCGCCCACAGCAGCGGCGGCGGAGTCGACGATCAGGATCTCCTTGATATCCTCGACGTTGCCGTCGTCGGTGAGGAACTCGCCCTGCTTGGCCACGGCCATCGCGGTGCCCATGGTGTCGAAGAAGTCGCTCATGAGCAGCGAGAACGAGATGACGAGGAGCGTGGGGTCGGTAAGGACCTTGACGATGGCGGGCACGCCGCCGGCGTCGGCGATGGGGCCACCGATGCTCGAGAAGTCGAGCGGGGCGATGATACCGGTCGGAGCCTGGGTCACACCTAGGGGGATACCGGCGATGACGGCGACGACGATGCCGATGAGCAGCGAGCCGGGGACGTTGCGGCAGGCGAGGGCGACTGTCACCAGGATGGAGATGATGCCGACGATGAAGGTGGGGGAGGTGATGTCGCCCAGACCGACGAGTGTACCGGTGCCAGCGGTGATAATGCCGGCATCGCACAGGCCAATCATGGCGATGAACAGGCCCAGGCCCACCGAGATGGCGTGACGCAGGACAACCGGGATGGCGTCCATGATGGCCTCGCGCAGGCCACAAAGCACGAGCAGCAAGATGACGATACCCTCGAGGAAGATGACGCTCATGGCCACGTGCCAGTCACCGCCGCAGACAGTGGTGGTGATTCCAGCGATCATCGCGTTGACGCCTAAGCCCGACGCGCAGGCGAGCGGGCGGTTAGCGAAGATGCCCATGCAGATGGTCATGATGCCGGCGCCCAGGCAGGTGGCGCAGGCGAGCGCTCCCGCATCGATGCCAGCGCCCGAGAGCACCGCGGGGTTGACGGCGATGATGTAGGCCATCGCCAGGAATGTTGTCAGTCCAGCGCGGAGTTCGGTCCCGATTGTGGACTTGCGCTCACTGACGTGAAATAGTTCGTCCATGCATACCCTTTCCTTGTTCGGCCCCGAGTTTAGGCCGATTGACACGAACTCACCCACTATATCGCCTTTGTGAAGTTGGTGTTCCTCGCATGTTGATGTTCGGCGGTTTGTAACGGACGGGCGGTATCTTTCGCATGAAATTGTGTAGGTACCGTATACTTAAGCGGTTACAACGACCCCTATGGAGGAACGTATGATTAAAGAGCTTTGCCACGACGAGGCTATCCTGTCCCAGCGTTGCGAGGTTGCGACTGTCGAGGACGAGTCGGTTGCTCAGGACCTGATCGATACCATCAAGTCGCTCGACGATGCCGGCTGCCTTGCCGCTAACCAGATTGGCGTTACCAAGAAGGTTTGCGTCTACCTGGACGATGCCGGCGAGCCTCACGTACTCTACAACCCCCGTCTGGTGTTTGGCCTGGGCGCCAGCAAGATGGAGGAGAGCTGCCTGACGCACGAGGAGATCACCAAGTCCACGCGCTATATCAAGTGCAAGGTTGCCTTTGACCAGATCGTCGACGGCAAGATGAAGGAGTGCCGCCGCGACTACGCGGGCTTTGAGGCACAAATGATCCAGCATATGATCGACCACTGTCTCGGCAAGTTGGTCTAAGGGGACCAAAGCACCGCACCTTGCCGCTCAATCGTCGCTTGCGTACGTTAGTACGCGGCGCTCCTCTTTCGTGGCAATCTGCGGCACTTTGACCCCTTAGACGACCTGCGGGGTTAACTTGGTTGAGTTTATCCAGCTTGAATAGTCCGGGCGTGACATTGTTGTCATGTCCGGGCTTTTGTGTTTAGCGCCTTTTTGTTTGGAGACAATGAAATTAGCAAGAACGTAAAGCTAGGAGGCGCTATGTGCACGAGTATTCGATTTACCGATAATTCTGGCCACATGTATCTAGGCCGCAACCTCGACTGGAGCTTTGACTACGGCCAACAGGTTCGCGTGATGCCGCGCGGGTTTCAGATTCCGTATTCGTTTATCGACGACGCGACAGCGGCACACGCGGTGATCGGTATGTGCATCGATTGCAAGAACTACCCTATGTTCTTCGATTGCGGCAACGATGCGGGCCTCGCCGTGGCGGGCCTCAATTTCCCGGGTTATGCCGAGTATGCCGAGGGGCCGGTTGATGGAAAGACCAATATCGCGGCCTATGAGTTTCCCCTGTGGGTGGCAGCGACGTTCTCGACGGTCGATGAGGTCGAGGCCGCGCTGCGCGACACGGTGATTGTCGCCAAATCTGCCGGAGAGGGGCTGGGCGTGTCGCTGCTCCATTGGATTATCGGCGACAGCCAGCGCAGCATCGTGGTCGAGATGATGGCTGACGGCCTGCATGTATACGACGATCCGGTCGACACCCTTGCCAACCAGCCGACCTTCCCGTGGCACATGGAAAACCTGCGCACCTATATCACCGCCACAAGCGATTTTCCGCAGACGGCGACATGGCGTGGCGCCGAGCTCAAGCCCTATGGCGCGGGCGCCGGCATGCGCGGTATTCCGGGTGACTGCTATTCGCCGAGCCGTTTTGTAAAGGCGGCGTACCTCAATGCCAATTACCCGCAAAAGGAGAGCGAGACCGAAAACGTCGTCCGCATGTTCCGTTCACTTGAGGGCGTGGTGATGATTGAGGGGGCGTCCAGGATGGGCGATGGCAAGTTCGAGAAGACTATCTACACCGGATGCTTTAGCGCGCGCACGGGCAATTATTACTACGCGATGTATGATGATCCGTCGATTCGCTACGTGAGCCTGATGGATGCCGAGGGCGCAAGCCCCGATAGGCTCGTGGTTCCCGAGCCGCGTCGTTCGTAGCCGTTAGCTTTACTGCAATGCAAAGCGGCCCTGCGTCTCTCGTGAGGTGCAGGGCCGCTGTCGTTGATTTATGACGTCGCTAAAAGTTGGCGTCGTTGAGCTGGGTGCTCTCGAGGCCGTCGAGTTGCTGTTGCTCGGGCGTATCGGCGACGCTCTCGAGCAGCTCGGTGGGATCGACGTTCATGCTCTTGCCGGCCTCGTTGCCGTTGACCAAGTCGTCCGAGAAGATGTCGACTTCCATTTCCTCGGCCTCTTCGATCTGAACCTCGAGCGGCACCTGGGTACGCACGAGCTTAACGGCCGGGCGCATGCGGGCAAACAGCGGCACGTACTCGATGATGATGGCAGAGTTCTCGAGACCGTACCAGCGCGCCGGGCTTCCGCAAGCGCGGCGGACGGCGTACTTGATGGCCATCACGCGGTGGTCGTTGCGGTTGATGTCCGTTTCGGGGGCAAGCATCTTGCGCAGCATGCAAAAACGGAAGTCGCCCACGTTGCCGCGTGTCTCGTAGATGGAGTAGGTGTGATGTTGCGGCGGCAACTCACCCGATGCCATCAGGTCGCCAACGATCTGGCGCAGGTAGGCGTTGATGCGCTGATTGACCTTAAAGCCCAGGTCCAAGCGTACGCGGAACAGGAAGTCTGTGCCAAAGGTCTCGACGGAATACTCGTGCGTATAGGGCTCGTCGGTAACGTGTACGTTGATGAACCAATATGCCTTGGCGCGCTTGGGGTGCTTGTCCAGGATGGAATAGAGCACGTCGCGGTCGAGCGTGAGCGGGTCGGGGCTGTTGGTGAGGAACACCAGATTGTCGGCGAGCACGGGGTAGGTCTCGTCATTGCGCAGGCGGTTGAGCTGGTCGATGTACTTGGAGACGGGCAGCAGAATCGTCTGCGTGCGCTCGATGGCGGTGCCGCGACGCCACACATACATAAGGCCGAACAGCAGCGCGGCCAGGAAGATCATGACGTAGCCGCCGTCAAAGAACATAGTGAGGCACGAGGCGAAGAAGCACAGCTCGATGGCGCCAAAAAGCAGGGCGAAGACGCAGGCGCCCAGCTTGTGCTTGAGAATGCCGGCGATATAGCTCGTCAATAGCGTCGTGGTCATGAGCATGGTCACGGTAATGGCGAGGCCGTAGGCGCTCTCCATGCGCTCGGAGTTTTGGAACAGCAGCACGATGAAGATGCAGCCGACCCACATGATGTTGTTGACGAGCGGAATATAGAGCTGGCCCTTGGTGTCGCTGGGGTAGTGGATGCGCAGATGCGGCATAAGGTTGAGGCGCGTGGCCTCGGATACCAGCGAGAACGAGCCGGTGATGAGCGCCTGCGAGGCGATGATGGCCGCTACGGCCGAAAGCACGATGGCAAAGGGGCGCAGGGGCTCGGGAAGCATCATATAGAACGGGTTGACGATATCCATCGCGAGCATCTGGGGGTTGGAGTTATTGGCGAGCAGCCAAGCGCCTTGACCCAGATAGTTGAGGATAAGGGCCGCCTTAACAAACGGCCAGGATGCATAGATGTTTGCCTTGCCAACGTGGCCCATGTCCGAGTAGAGGGCCTCGGCGCCGGTCGTTGACAGGAAGACGAAGCCGAGCACCATGATGCCCGAGTGGTTGATGGGCGAGAACAGGAACATGATGCCGCGGATGGGGTTGAGGGCGCGCAGGATGGACAGGTTGCCGAGCATGTTGAACAGGCCGGCGCCCGCCAGGAACAGGAACCATAGCGTCATGAGCGGGCCGAACAGCTTGCCGATCGACGAGGTACCGGCGCGCTGCATGGCAAATAGGCCGCAGATAATGATGATGGTAATAATGATGACGTTGGTTTGCCCGTCACCCAATAGCGCGTGGCCCCACTCGATAGTGCGCAGACCCTCGATGGCTGTGGTGACCGTGACCGCGGGGGTGAGGATGCCGTCGGCGAGCAGCGCCGCGCCGCCGATCATGGCGGGGAGAATCAGCCACGGCGCCACCTTACGCACGAGACTGAACAGGGCGAAGATGCCGCCTACGTTATGGTTATCGGCCTTCATGGCGATTACAACGTACTTGACCGTGGTCACGAGTGTCATGGTCCAGATGACGAGCGAGAGCGCGCCCAGGATCATGTCCTCGCTGACGGTACCGATGCCGCCGTTGTTGGCGACGATTGATTTCATGGTATACATGGGGCTCGTGCCGATGTCACCGTAGACGACGCCGAGCGTTACGAGCAGCATGCCAGCGGAGAGGGGAATGGCTCCATGCCCGCCTTGACTACGCTGGTCTTGGAGGCTTGCCTCCAGCTTGTTGTGTGCCACGTGGACTCCCTTAGACATCCGGTTATCTGTCTAGGACAAAAAACTTTATGCCGTCTTTATACATACAAGAGCAGTTTGGCACATCAGGTTATTTTAGACAATAATCCTCAGCTGGGGATTATTTATCTACGCAGGTAGCATTTCAAAGCAGGGGCTTTTAAGCACGTACTGTCTGGGCGATGCCAGCCTTGGCGTTTGCGCGTTTGCCGGCGAGTTCGCAAAAAATCGCGCCGCCGATGATAAGCGCGGCGCCCATCAGGCGGACCGGTGTTATGGCTTCGCCCAAAAGGACGGCCGAGAACACGACGGCCGAAAGCGGCTCGAGGTAGCCGACGACCGCGACGGTCTGGACGGGCAGCTTGGCGACGGCACTAAAGTAGAGCAGGCAACCGATGCCGGTGTTGACGACGCCGAGCATGACGACGGCGCGCCAATCAATACTGGCGGCGACGCCGGCGGACAGGAATGAGGGAGCGCCCTGCGTGATGAGCGTGAGGACCAGCGCGGTCACAAAGGCGGCGCTCACCTGGAGCGTGGAGTTCTCGAGGCCTTCGATGTGTGGCGCACCCTTGCTAGCGATGACCATCAGCGCATAGCAAAATGCCGAGGCGATACCGCAGACGATACCCGCAATGGGCATATTGCCGCCTAGACCTTGTGCTGCAATGAGAAAAGCACCGCAGGCGACGGCGATAAACCCGGCGATTTTGCCGCCGGTCAGTTTTTCACCAAAGATGAGTGGGGAGAGCGCCATGACAATGATGGGGCCACAGTAGTACAGCAGCGAGGATACGCCGACGCCGATCGTCTGGTAGGCACGGAACAGAAAAATCCAGCTGGCACCCAGCGCGGCTCCCGACAGAAGGAGTGCTGCGGCTTCGCGGGGACGAGATGGCGCCTGCAGTTTATGGCGTTGGGTGATGGCAAGGATAGTGACAAGCGAGAGGGCGCCCAAAAACGTGCGCAGTAGCACGATATCGGAGCTCGGCAGCGCGATGGCAGCGGCGATGATGCCGTTGGAGCCAAACAATAGCAATGCTGCTAAGTACGTAAACAGTCCGTTGTCCATGCGCTTCCGTCCCCTCTATATTCGAGCATGTTCACTATGGGCGAACTGGCAATAGAAGAAAAGCGAATATAATGCATGGCTAACATGACAAAAATTCATGTAAAGGTGGAGGCGTGTCGTGGAAACGAATATTCAAAAGATGCAGGTGCTGCTGGAGACGGTGCGCGCCGGAAGCTTTACGCGTGCTGCCGAGCGCCTGAGCTATTCGCAGTCGGGCGTGAGCCGTATGGTGGCCGATCTTGAGGCCGATTGGGGCTTTAAGGTGCTCGACCGCAGTCGCGAGGGCGTAGTGCTTTCTGCCGACGGGCGGCAGGTCATGCCGGCTGTCGAGGCGCTCTGCGAGGAATTCACTCGCTTGCAGCGACGGGTGGATGAGATGCGCGGGCTCATGCGCGGCAAAATCTGCATCGGTACGTTTTCGAGCGTGGCGACCCACGTGCTGCCGCCGGTGATTGCGCGCTTTCGCGCCGATCATCCGGATGTCGGTTACGAGCTGCTGATGGGTGATTACTCCGAGATTGAGCAATGGGTGGCGGAAGGCCGCTGCGACCTGGGCTTTATCCCGCGTGAGCCACGAGAAAACGGCATGGCATCGCGGTCTTTGGTGCGCGACGAGTTGATGGCGGTAGTGCCGGTAGATTCTTTGCTTGCCACGGCGGAGGTCGTTTCTCTTGCCGATTTAGCCAACGAGCAGTTTATTCTGCTAGAACGCGGCACCGATGACGAGATTACGCCGCTGTTCCGTCGGGCGGGGCTGACGGTGTGCTCCAAGCTGTCGACCTGGGATGATTATGCGATTATGGCTATGGTCGAGGACGGCCTGGGCGTGAGCATTCTTCCCGCGCTCATCTTGCGCCGTTGTCAGTTCGATGTTGCCGTGCGTTCGCTCGAGGGACATCCCCATCGGCAGATCAATGCCATATATCGAACGGCCGACGTTTCGCTTGCCGCCGCCCGTTTTCTCGAATACCTCTAAACATGTACACGCCATTGTTTGCTTTGGGCAGATCTCGGAGTCCGATACATTTTCTTATGAAATTGAACTTTCGAATGAAGCGCCGCGCTATACTGCTTGCTAAATTGAACCTTGGTTCAATTCGTGTTCTATAAATTGAACTTTGCCAGCAAGGAGGTTCTAGTGGCCCAAGAGACGTTTAGCGATCGCCTGCGACAGGCTATGTCCGATCGCGACGTTCGCCAGTCGGACGTAATCCGCGCATCGGAGATGCTCGGCAAAAAACTCGGCAAGAGTCAGATGAGCCAATATGTGAGCGGCAAGACGATCCCGCGGCGCGATGTGGCTGAGCTGCTCGCCCGTATTTTGGAGGTCGATGTTACCTGGCTGCTTGCCGGCGACGCCGATCAAGGCGAGGCATCATCACCCCGCAACGATTCCAAGCCCGAACCCCATCCCTCAGCTCAAATTGCAAGGAGCACCACCATGCGTACTTTTTCTAAATCCACCAAGCTCGATAACGTCCTGTATGACGTGCGCGGTCCCGTCGTCGACGAGGCCGCCCGTATGGAGGACGAGGGCGAGCGCATCCTCAAGCTCAATATCGGTAACCCGGCGCCCTTCGGTTTCCGCACGCCCGATGAGGTCATCAAGGACATGCGCCAGCAGCTGCCCGACTGCGAAGGCTATTCCAATTCGCGCGGCCTGTTCTCCGCGCGCAAGGCGATCATGCAGTATTCGCAGATCAAAGGCCTGCCCAACGTTCAGATGGAGCATATCTACACGGGCAACGGCGTGTCCGAGCTCATTCAGCTTTCGATGAACGCGCTGCTCGACAATGGCGACGAGATTCTGATCCCCAGCCCCGACTATCCGCTCTGGACGGCGTGCGCAACCCTTGCTGGCGGTCATCCCGTACATTATCTGTGCGATGAGCAGGCGGATTGGTATCCCGACCTGGAGGATATGGAGTCCAAGATCACGAGCGCGACCAAAGCCCTCGTCATCATCAACCCCAACAACCCCACGGGTTCCGTCTATCCGCGCGAGGTGCTCGAGGGCATCGTCGAGATTGCACGCAGGCATCAGCTGATGATCTTTGCCGATGAGATCTACGACCGCCTGTGCATGGACGGCTACGAGCACGTCTCGATTGCCTCGCTCGCCCCCGATCTGCCCTGTGTCACCTTTAGCGGCCTTTCCAAGTCGCACATGATCGCGGGCTATCGCATTGGCTGGATGGTGCTTTCGGGCAACCAGCGCTGTATGAGCGACTTCATCATGGGCGTCAACATGCTCTCTAACATGCGCCTGTGCTCCAACGTGCCGGCCCAGTCGATCGTCCAGACGGCACTCGGTGGCCATCAGTCCGTCAACGACTACATCCGTCCCGGCGGCCGTGTCTACGAGCAGCGCAACTTTGTGTATGAGGCGCTCAACAAGATCGACGGCATCTCGGTGGTTAAGCCGCGTGCGGCGTTCTACATCTTCCCCAAGATGGATGTTAAAAAGTTCAACATCACCGATGACGAGCAGTTCGCCCTTGACCTGCTGCACGAGAAGAAGATCCTGATCACGCGCGGCGGCGGCTTCAACTGGGCTGAGCCCGACCACTTCCGCATCGTGTACCTGCCGCGCATGGAAGTACTCAAAGAGTCCCTTGAAGACCTCGCCGACTTCTTTGACCATTACCGTCAATCATAACGACAGAGATAGTCTGTCATTTAACGGGCGGCCCGTAACAGATTCGGGTCGCCCGTTTTCTGTTAAAGCTCGCGTTGTCGGCGTCTCGATCGTTTGGGCGAGTGGGAATCGCGTGTGAACGGAAAACTATATTCCAAAATGGAATACAGTGTGCTTCAACTGGAATTGATGTCCGTGTGTCCGCTTTTTTAGAATGTTCTCGACAAGATGAAAGGCGGTCCCCACCAATGATTATCGATGCAAATTCCTACTGGTTTGACGAGCGCATCTTCCATGACGAGACACTCTGTGAACAGTTTTTGGCCGAGGTGCCCCGCGCTTACGACACCGAGGGCTACCTGACCGTAAGCCCCACGGGCAAGCGACAGATTGTGATCGAAAAGCCCGCTGGCTTCCCAGGACTCAACTATATCGAGGGAGACTACACCCTTGAGAAGCGTCTGGCAGACATGGACGAGGCGGGGGTCGACAAGGCGATCCTCAAGCTCCCCGGTTGTCACGAGTGGATGTCGCTCGAGATGTGCCGGCGTTTCAACGACGGTATGGCTGCTGACGCGAAGGCGTCAAGTGGCCGTCTGATTCCGCTTGTCGCTGTGCCGCCCTTTGGCACCAAAGCGAATTTGGAGGAGCTCGATCGCAGGCTCGACGATGGTTTTGCGGGTGTGCAGCTCTGCGCTCACTACGGCAAGCGCTATCTCGACGACCAGGTCTTCTCGAGCTTTTTCGAGCACCTGAACGAACGCCATGTCACCGTTTACGTGCACCATGTTCCCGTGCCGGTCGAGAACGAATCGCTTCTCGCGTACGACAACCTTCGCCGCTCTTATGGCCGCTGCGTCGACCAAACTACGGCGATCGGCCGAGAGATCTTTGGCGATTTCTTTGAGCGCTACCCCAATATCAAGATGGTCCACTCCATGCTCGGCGGCGCATACTTTGCGTTCAAGGAGATGCTGCTGCCTCATGGTCCCAAGCGCCCTGATGCTTCTGGCCGTTTTCAGGTCGATACCGAGACCGTTTCCAGGCGCCTCGAGAACAACATCTATTTCGACATGTCCCATGCTCAGCCTTGGGGCAAGACACTCCTTGCCTGCGCGGTTGACGTGCTGGGTGCAGACCATATTGTTTTTGGCACGAGCTATCCCGTTAAACGCGAGTGGCTCACCGAGGGTGTCGCCTGCGTTCGCGCTGCAAATCTGAGCGATACAGACAGCGACCTTGTGCTTGGCGGTACGGCGCAGCAACTGTACGGTGTCGAGTGAGCGGCAATCAGAGGGGAGTATCTGCCATGGACGAAGGAGAGATGAGGGCTGGGGCCGCTCGTGTGGCCATCGATCTTGGGGACGTGTTGCCGTTCGACGGTTTCGACGAACTCCGTCATGAGGTCTTCACCCGTGCCCTTATCATCGAGGGGACGGGGCGACGCGCCTGCGTCCTTTCGCTTGAGGTCACCTCGATCGCTCCGGCTCTACTCGCCGATCTGCGTGAGGTTGTTGAGGATGCCGCCAATTGCAGCGGTGCTTATTCTTGGGTGGTTCCTACCCACACGTTTTCCATGCCTCACGTCCGCACTCCCGGGCATCTTGTCGACGATGCTGCCCGCAACCGCAACGAGCGCTATCGCGCAGCGCTCGTCGCTGCCGCCCGCACGGCTGTCGAGCGCGCTGTTGCGGGCATTCGCTCTGCCACGCTCGCCACTGTGGAGGGCGAATGCCCCGTGAACGTTAATCGCGACATTGAGACGCCTGCCGGCTGGTGGTTGGGCTCGAATCCCAGGGGGTTTGCCGACCACACGATGCCCGTACTCGCCATAAGGGATGCCGGGGGCGAGTATGTTGCCGTGCTCGCGACGGCGGACGTTCAGTCCTCCGTGCTCGACGGGTCGCGCGACTCCGAGGGGAGGCACATGGCGAGCGGAGACCTCTTTGGTTTTGCCGCCATGTCACTCGAGCGGGAGCTGGGCGGCGTTGCCCTGTTGCTGCCAGGCGCCGCGGGCGACCAAGGTCCGGCGGAGCGCGCCATGAACGTCATGTTCGATGCGGCCGGCGTTAAGCAGACGGTCGATGCCCATGAAGACGGATACCGCATGCTGCACCAGCAGGGTCAGGCCTTGGGCGATGCTTTGATCGAGGCCGCTCGCATGGCGCGTGAGGATGACGCCACCGGCATCGATGCCCGCACGGTCGACGTTTTTCTGCCCGCTCAGACACGCGCCGATTTTCACTCTTTGGCTCCGCACCGAACGTATGAATTTCATGCCGCTGGCGAGCAGCGCACGAGGGTCTATCTGCTCCGGCTGGGAAACGTCGAGCTTGTCGGCGTACAACCTGAGGTCTCGAGTGCATTCGGCGCCACTGTGCGCGCCGCTCGGTCCGGCTCTGTGTTCTTTGCCACGCTCGTCAACGGCGGACAGAAGTACCTACCGGCTCCCGACGCGTACGAAAAGATCACCTATGAGGCCATGAACTCCGGTTTTGCCGCCGGATCCCATGAGCGCCTCGTCGAAATCATCATTGCCGCCTTGAATGCGGCGTGACACAGAAGGAGAACGTGCATGAACATTGGACACGCGCGCCGCAAAATCACCCCACAGGGCGACATCTACCTGATTGGCTACCGCAATCTTCCCAACCGTCTGGAGCCTGCGACAGGCGTCCATGACGACGTCTTCGCCAACGCCATCCTCTTCCAGCAAGGCGAACGTGAAGTGTTTCTCTTTAATGCCGATGTCCTCGAGTTCGAGGAAAGCATGGCCGAGGAAGTCAAGACAATGCTCGCCGAGCGCTATGGAATCGACCGTGACTGCGTTTTGCTCTCGGCGACGCACGACCATACTTCAATCGTCGCTTACCACCGCAGCTGGTGGACGGGAAAATTCGACGAGAACTACTACCGCTGGTTCCTCGATACCATTTGCCAATGCTTTGAGGAGTGCCGCGCCAACGCACAGCCCGCGATTTGTCGCTTGGGCAAGCAGGTCATCACCGGTTTCTACGACAACCGCATCATCCCAGGTGAACTCGCCGACAATGAGGTCATTGTCGTATCGTTCTTCGATACCGAAGGCAAGCCATTTGCGGGCTTTGTGAACTGGGCGGTGCATTCCGCTTGCGTCGGACCCGACTGCACGGAGCTCACGAGCGAACTCGCCGGTCTTACCGGCAAAAAGCTCGCTCAGAGTCTTGGTTACTATCCGGCCATGGTCGTCGGTGCTGCTGGCGACTGTAGCGACCGCAATTTTCGACAGGGACGCGGCATTCCCGAGGTCGAGCGCGTTTCGACCGGTCTTGCCGAGGCGATTTCCCAGATCAAGCTCGATCGCGAGGTCGTTCTCGACCGCATCGAGCCTCAGACGTTCTATCACACCGTTGCCCATGACGACTTTTCGCTCACGCTTAAGTGTGCCGTCATCAGTTTGGGCGGCCTGCATCTCTTTGTGTTCCCGAGTGAGCTCGGCAGCGACCTGGGTATTCGCATGAAGCGCGAATGCCCGGTCGAGGGAATAGTTTGCGGTTACACCAACGGCTATTTCGAGTATTTCCTTCCGGCACGCGAGTACGGCCTCTCCTTTGAGACCGAGCGTACTCAGATTCCCCAGGGCGAACCGGAACGTCTGTGTGACAAGTTCTGCCAGACGACGAGACTTCTCGGCGCAGCAGATTCGCGTCTGTAGACCTGATTGCGTGACATGGGCCAATGAGGCTCCCTGCCATGTGATCGGCATCTTCCATCTTCTCTGCCGTTTCCCATCCCGGGCGTACGTGCGTCCGCGGATTACAAAGGGGGAAGCGGGTTCCTTGCCCTCCCACGTCGACTACGGAGGCCTGAAATCGATGCTATACCCTGCTCAGAAAAAGGAGAATTCCATGAAATACCAGAAGCTTTGCGATGAAATCATCACAAAGGTCGGTGGTCGAGACAATGTGTTAGACGTGAGCCACTGCATTACGCGTCTCCGCTTCCACCTCAAGGATGAATCACTTGCCCAGACCAATGAACTTAAGGCGACGAAGGGCGTCGTTGACGTCATCCAGGCTGGCGGACAGTATCAGGTCGTGATTGGTGCCACTGTCGAGGCTGTCTACAACGACCTTGTTCAGATTGGCGGGTTCGACACCAAGCCCGCGCTCGATATCGATGAGGGCGACAATGTCAAGAAGGGCGATCCGTTCTCGCGCCTGCTCGCCATCATTTCCGAGATTCTGCAGCCGGTTCTTGGCGTGCTTATGGCCGGTGGCTTTATCAAGTCGATGCTCGCGCTCTGCACGGTTGCCGGTTGGCTTGCCAAGGACAGCAATACCTATGTGACGCTCTCGGCAATCGGAGATTCGGTCTTCTATTACTTTCCGCTAATCATTGGCTGGACGTCGGCCAAGAAGTTCGGACTTAAGCCCGTTATGGGAATGGCGCTCGGTGGTATCCTCGTCTACCCGACGCTCGTTGGCCTTATGGGCGGAGATCCGCTCTACACGCTCGGCGCCGGCACGGTCTTCGAGTCCAATGTCTACGGTGATATTTTTGGCATCCCGCTGATCATGCAGAATTACTCATCGACGATTCTGCCTGCGATCTTTATCGTCTGGATTGCCTCCAAGGTACACAAGGCCCTTTCTAACGCGCTGCCCGCGCTTGTGAGCTCGTTCTTCTCCAACATCCTGACGCTCCTCATTTGCGGCATCCTTGGCCTGCTTGTGGTCGGTCCGGTCATGACGGTCCTCTCCAACATCGTTGCCCAGATCATTCTGATGCTCATCAACTTCCAACCCGCCATCGCCGGCTTCGTCATCGGCACGTTCTGGAGCCTGCTCGTCATGTTCGGCCTGCACTGGGGTATCATCCCGCTGTGGTTCCTCGATGTCGCAACCTACGGCTATGACCTCATTAACCCGCTCGTGTATGCAGGCGGTTGTGCCATCGCCGGCGCTGTGCTTGGCATGATCATCCGAACCAAGGACTCCGAGGAAAATGCTGCCGTCAACATTCCCGCCCTTGTCTCTTCGATTTTCGGTGTCAACGAGCCTGCGCTTTACGCCATCTTGCTGCCGCGTAAGCGCCTTATGTGGGCAACCTTTATTTCCGCTGGTGTAGGCGGCGCCATTGCCGGCCTCATGGGTGCCAAGCTCTATGCCTTCGGCGCCTCCGGCCCGCTCGGTTTCCCGAGCTTTATTAACCCTGCCGGCATCGACACGGGCTTTATCGGCCTTGTCATCTCCGGTGTGGTCGCTTTCGTTCTGGCTCTTGTCGCCGCTATGGTGATCGGTACCAAGAAGGACGAGGGCGGTAAGGCACTCAACATCTCGGTGGACTAGTCTTTCTGCGCACTTTAACTAAATATGCCTCGGACGGCGACGTGCCGCCCGAGGCATATTTGTATTATGTGCCGTTGTCAGCGTGTTTGCGGACACAGGTCTGCGGTTGTGGAGCAGCGGGGATTATGACGGTCGTGCCGCGGTGGAAGATGTACGGTCGCCCTGCAGGAGCTGACGGTAGGGGAGGAAGCCGATGAACGAGACGACCGCCTGCGAGTGCGCGGCGTTCCGCTTGAGGTAGAGCCTGACCTCGGAGGTCGTCGCGGGCTCAAGCGGCACCAGGGCTACCTTTCCGCTGGCAAGCGATTCCGCCGGCTTGTGCATGAGGAATGAGACGCCGGCGCCGCGCGCGACAAGGGAGATGATGTTCTCGGCTCGTTTGCCGGTGAACGTAACACGTGGGCCAAATTCAGCTTCGCGACAAAGGGAAAGGACGAGCTCGCTTACGAACGAGCCTTGGGGAAGCATGAGGAAATTCTCGTCGATAAGGTCGTCTATCTCAACGGCGTCACGTTCGGCGAGCGGATGGTCGAGCGGAAGGACGGCCACGAGCCGGTCGGTCGTAAAGGGAATCTTTTTGAACTCCGGCTCGATGGCGCCGCCGTCACGGATGAAGGCCAGGTCAATGTCCTCGTGCAGGAGCATGCGCTTGAGTGTGTCGCCCTCGCCCTCGATGAGCTCGACAGAATATGAGGGGTTCGCCTGCTGAAAATCGATGACGGCGTCCGTGATCCCATAAGGGGCCATAATGGGGATAGAACCGACGGTGAGGTGCTCGAGCGGCTCACCTGCGCCTATTTGAATGGCGGCAAGATAGCGGTGCTGAAGCGTCGCAATTTTTTGCGCATAGGGGAGGAGCGCTTCACCTTGCGCGGTGAGTGTTACGTGGCGCTGGCTTCGATCGATGAGCTTGCAGCCGAGTTCGTGCTCCATTGCCATGATGTGCTTGGAGAGGGTTGATTGCGACATGAAAAGCAGTTCCGCCGCATCAAGAAACGTGCGTGACTGCGCTAAGATGGCGAATTCGCCAAAGCGGCTGATATCCATAGGGAGGCCTCCGGTACCCTCATTTTGGCAGGTGGCCTAAACCACGACGCCATTGCAGTGGTCGATTTCGTGCTGGATGATCTCGGCGGTGTAGCCCGAGAAGTTTTTGATGCGGTGGACGAAGTTCTCGTCCAAATACTCAACCTTAATGCGGCGATAGCGGGTACAGGGACGCTCGCCGATCAGCGAGAGACATCCTTCGCTCGTCTGATAGGCATTGACCTGCTCAAGAATTTGAGGGTTGTACATCAGGAGTGTCCTGTTGCCGTCCTTTACGCAGATGATGCGTTTGCGTACGCCGATCATGTTGGCGGCGAGGCCCACGCACTCGCGCTCATGCTCGTGGAGCGTATCCAGGAGATCCTGCCCGGTCGCGGCATCGTCGGGTCCCGCGTCTTCGGAAGGCAGACGCAAAAAGAACTCGGATTTCATGATGGGCTTAATCATGGCGGGCTCCTCATGTCTTATGCTTTCGTGGACTTTTAATAATAGCGCGGAAGGAAAGCTGTGCGTCCGCGTTACAATCTTTCGACGTTGGACCATGTTGTCAGACTCGTCGAGTACGGCGTCTGGCGTAAGTCTAGGGCTCATTTTTCGCCCTGGACTGTTCCTCTGGGGCGATGCGACTGTCGTTCCAAGAGGAAGGAAATGCATGGGGAGCAAATCTCAGCAACAAGTTCAAGTAGCGCCATCGGCCACTGCGGCGATTCTCGTCGTAATGTATATTGCAGCCTTTGTTGCCGCGTTTAACGAGAACATCATTAACGTGGCGTTGCACGACATTATGACAGCCTTTTCGGTGAGTGCTACCACGGCGCAGTGGCTCGTCTCGGGCTACATGATCGTGACGTCGATCTTTACGGCCATCATGGCCTTCCTGTCCGGCCGTTTCTCGACGCGCAAGCTGTTATTTTTCGCATGCGGATGTATGGTCGCCGGCGAAGTCCTGTGCCTGGTCGCTCCGTCGTTTAGCGTTTTGCTGCCAAGTCGTATTTTGCAGGCTGCGGGATCGGGCATCTTGTTCCCGCTCATGATGAACGTGGTGCTGTCTTGCGCCCCGCGCGAGAAGCTCGGTCTGTATCTGAGCCTGGGCGGCGCCTGCATTACGCTAGGGCCGGCGTTTGGACCCGTGATCAGCGGTCTAATGTGCACGTTATTTGGCTGGAGGGCGGTGTTCGTAGTGCCGCTGGTGGGCGGTATTGCGGTCGCTGCGGCGGGCGTAAAGCTCGTTCAGAATGTCGGAGAGCGCTCGAACACCACGCTTGATATTCTGTCGGTTGTTTTGCTCGCCGCCGGCATTACGGCATTTGTGTATTCCGTAGGCGAGTTCTCGACCAATCTGACCACCGGCATCGCGACGCTCTTCGCCGCCGTTGTGCTGCTCGGCCTGTTTGCGGCCCGTCAGCTCAAGCTCGAGCATCCGGTGCTTAACGTGCGTCCCATGGCGAGCGTTCGCTTTTGGCCTGCGTGCCTGCTTGTGGTGGTGTCGATGATGACGACGTTCTCGATGAGTGTTTTGTTGCCGCTCTATTTTGAAGGTGCCTACGGCATGACCGCACTTGTTGCGGGCCTGCTCATTTTGCCGGCGATTGCCTGCAACGCCGTGACCTCGATTGTGGGCGGACGCGTGATGGACGCCCGTGGCGCATGGCCGCTGCTGCCGGTCGGCTTTGCCCTGATTGCCGTGGGGCAGACTGCAATCTCGATGACGGCGGCAAGCATGAACATCGGCGTCGTCGTGGCGCTGACCGTTGTGGTGTATGCCGGAGTCGGCCTGGTGCTGAGCCCCTCGCAGACGGCCGGCTTGGAGACGCTTCCTGCCGCTGAGCATCCTCACGGAACGGCATTGCTTAACACGTGGAATATGATTGCCGCGTCGTTTGGCCCGTCGCTGTTTATCGGTCTGCTCTCGAGTTCTGCGGCGACCGCCGGCGCGGCTGGCGCTGCGACCGAAGTTGCCCAGGCGATTGGATTTGCAGCTGCCGTGCGTGTGGCGGCTGTAATTGCCGTGGTCGGGTTCGTGGCGTCGCTGGTGTACGCTCGTCGCGAGTCGCACATGTCGCATTAATGTGTGCACATAGATTCTGCAGCTAGATTGGATGGCGACACCATAAACTAATGGACGTTTTGCCGAGAGGCATGAATGTTTAAAGCGCAAAGAGTGCGCGACGGGCCCCGCGAATGGGGCGATGATGCCCGAGAGGGCCAAGAAGGAGTCTCATGTCTGAGAACGAAGAGATCATGAACGAGACCGAGAACGAGACCATGGCTGCCGAGGTCGAGGCAGTCGAGACCGTGGAGACCGAAGCTGCCGAGGTTGAGGCTGCTGACGAGGTTTCCGCCGAGGAGGAGGCCGAGGTTGTCAAGGCCGCCGTTGATTACGATGACGAAGAGCTGATGGACAAGATGCAGAAGGCCGCCCGCCTGCTGCGTAGCCGTCGCTTTGCTATTTCCAAGGAGGAGGAGGCCAAGGCCGAGCGCATGGCGAACATCGAGCGCGCCATCAAGCTTCTTGACCTCAAGCCCAAGATGGAGCAGAAGGAAATGTCCGACCTGCTGGGCATGCGCCTCCGTGAGCTCGATGGCCTGATGGCCGAGGCCGAGGCCGCCGATCTGGTCGGCCGTATCGACGACGCCGAGGGCGATATGCGCAAGATCGTCGTCTTCGCTGCCGAGGATGCCGCTGAGGGCCTGGTCGAGCTTGCCAACAAGAAGGAGAAGCTCCTGCCCGAGCTTTCTTACGAGGAGGCCACCGAGCTGATGGCCGCTCTCGATAAGGTTATCGCTCCGCTTGTCGCCATGGGCCTGGACGAGGACCGCGGTCCTCGCGGCGGCCGTGACGACCGTGGCGGTCGCGGTGGCGATCGAGGCGGCCGTGGCGGCTTTGGTGACCGCGGTGGCCGTGGCGGCGACCGTGGCGGTCGCGGTGGCGATCGCGGCGGCCGTGGCGGTTTTGGTGACCGTGGCGGCGACCGTGGCGGTCGCGGCGGCTTTGGCGGCAACCGTGGTGGCTATGGCGATCGCGGTGGCAACCGTGGCGGCTTCGGCGGTAACCGTGGTAACGACCGCGGCGGTCGCGGTGGCGATCGTGGCGGCCGCAACGGCGGCGGCTTCCGCGGCAACCGCTTCTAGTTGGGTTACGCGGTTTTACCAAACCGCGTAACTAGTTGACGCTGCGCGCCCACCAGAGCGACAACTTGTCATTCAAAGAGGACGGCATGACCAGAAGGTCTATGCCGTCCTCTTTTCATGCCAATTTGTTCGCTCTGGTGGGCGCTCGCTCATATGACCCAATCCGCTGTCAAGAGCCACAATGGCCCCGCCGACCGCTTGCAATCGGTCGGCGGGGCCTGCCGTTAACCCGTCCCGGTCCGC
>JAHAAK010000028.1 GCA_018376905.1 Collinsella sp.
TGAATTAGACACTCACCATTGTCGGCCTAATCCGCGGTCTTTCATGCAGCAGGGGCTCTCAATGTTTTTATGTCCTGCTCATATCGTCTCTGCCGGCAGTTTAGGAACGTCCCTAACTGCCAGATAAAAAACGAGCGAGGATCGCGGGGTCCTCGCTCGTTTTTGTTTTAGGTGATGTTTCGACCGTGCGGCTACTTGTCGGCAGCGGTCTTTTTGGTAGTCGACTTCTTGGCCGTCGTCTTTTTGACGGTCGTCTTCTTGGCGGCAGTGGCTTTCTTAGCCGTCGTCTTCTTGGCCGCCGTCGTCTTCTTGGCCGCGCTCGCCTTGGTCGTGGTCTTGCGACCGCGGGCGGGCTTCTTCTCCTTGGTCGGGCAGTCCATGTTCACGCAGATGCGCCACGGACCGCGCGCCGTGTTGACCACCACGATGGGGGCGCCGCACTCGGGGCAAGTCTCACCCGTCGCCTCGAGCTTACCGCGCGCCGGCAGAGGATAGCTCACGCCGCAGTCATCGTAGTTGGTACAGCGGATAAAGCGCTTGCCGCTCTTCTCGCTCTTGTGCGCGATCAGGTCGCCATGGCGTCCGGCCTCGGCGCACACCTTGCACTCGCCCACCTTAAGGTCAGGCTCGTAGTTGGTGGGGCACGTGGGGTTCACGCAAATCTCGAAGGCCTTCTGGCGGAACGGCTGGCACTTAATGCGCGGCGCGCCGCACTCGGGGCACACGGCTGCCTCGCCCTCGAGCGGGCTCACCTTGACGCCGCTCGGCACCGGATAGGTCACGTCGCAGTCGGGCCAGCCCATGCAGCCAATGAAGCTGCCGCGGGTCTTGGCACTCGTCTTCATAACCAGGTCCTTGCCGCACTTGGGGCAAGCGCCCACGCGCGCATCGGCCGTGACGGCGTCGCTGATGGCGTCGCCCAGCTCCTGCGTATGCTTGAGCAGCTCGTCGAGCACGCCGGCCAGCAGCGCGCGCGAATGGGTCACGACATGCTCTTCGGTGTCCTCGCCGCGCTCCACGCGAGTCATGTCGCCGTCGAGCTCGCTGGTCATATCGGGGCTCGTGATGCGCGGGGCAAACTGCGTCAGCGCGTCGATGATGGCGATACCCAGCTGGCTCGGCTCAACGGGATCGTTTTTGAGGTAGCGCACGGCATACAGGCGCTCGATGATGCTCGCGCGCGTGGACTTGGTACCCAGGCCGCGCTTTTCCATCTCCTGCACGAGCTTGCCCTGGCTGTAGCGCGCAGGCGGCTCGGTCTGCTTGGCCTCGAGCTTAATGTCGAACACGTCGACCGTATCGCCCTGCTCAAGCGGCGGCATCTGCTCGTCGCGTTTAAGGCCATACGGGTAGGCCTCGCGGAAACCCGGGGTCACGAGCACATCGCCCGAAGCCACGAACGGCTCACCGTTCACATCGAGCTCGAGCTTGGTGTTCTCGATGGTCGCGGGACCCATGAGCGTCGCCAGGAAGCGGCGGGCGATGAGGTCGTAGAGCTTGCGCTGGCCGCCGTCGAGCGTGGACGGATCGCCCTCGCCCGTGGGATAGATAGGCGGGTGGTCGGTGGTCTCGACTTTGCCGCGCGTAGGCTTCATGGGGCCGGCAAGCACCTTTTTGCATACGGGCGCCAGCGCCGGGTTGATCTTTGCCAGGTCGCTCACCACGGCGCCCAGATCGAGCGTCGCGGGGTACACGGTATTGTCGACACGCGGGTAGCTGATGAGACCGGCCATGTAGAGGGACTCAGCGATGCGCATGGTACGCGCAGGCGAGATGCCCTCGGCCGCGGCGGCAGCCTGCAGCGAGGTGGTCGCAAACGGCGTGGGCGGCTGCTGCTTGCGCGAGCGCTTGGTCACCGCGGCGACGGTTGCCGTCGCGACGCCGTCAACATGGCCGTACGCCGTCTCAGCAGCATCCTTGTCGGTAAAGCGCGCCGTCTTGTGCGCGATCTTAAAGCGATCGTCCTCGGCAGCGCCCTGCGCGGCACCCATGCCGCGAATCTGCCAATAGTCCTCGGGCACAAACGCCATGCGCTCGCGCTCGCGCTCGACCACCAGGGCAAGCGTCGGCGTCTGCACGCGGCCGGCGGAGCGCACGTTACCAAAGCCGCCAAACTTGGCGAGCGTCAGGTAGCGCGTCAGCACCGCACCCCAAATGAGGTCGATGTGCTGACGGCTCTCGCCTGCGTCGGCCAGGTTCTGGTCGAGCGAGACGAGATTATCGAAGGCCTGCGTGATCTCGGCCTTGGTAAACGAAGAATACTGGGCGCGGGCAACCGGCAAGTCCGGCGCCACCTCGCGCACCTTGTTGAGGGCGTCCGAACCGATCAGCTCGCCCTCGCGATCGAAGTCCGTAGCGATGATGACGCTGTCGGACTTCTTGGCAAGGTTCTTGAGCGAGCGAATGAGCTCTTTCTCGGCCGGCAGCTTAATGACGGGTGCCCAGGTGAGATAGGGCAGACTCTCGAGCTTCCAGCCCTTGATGGAGATGCCATCGGCAAGGAACGGCTTACGCTTGGTGTCGTAGGGCGGGCGTGCCAGGCCATCGGGCATGTCGGCCGGTAGCATCTCGCCGTCCTCGGTAACCGAATACCAGCCCAGCTTTTTATCGAACAGCACGCTGTCGCAAAAATCGGGCGCAAGGATGTGACCGGCCAGACCGATGGTCACGCACTCCTCGCCCTTCCACTCAAAACGGTAGATTGCGGTGTTGTACACCTTGTCCTTTTTGGGTTTGCCCGTGGACAGACGCTCGGCAATCTGACGCGCGGCGTCGTTTTTCTCTGCGATGATGAGCTTCAAAAGAGGCTCCTATCTCGTGTCTCTGCGGCTACGCCCGCCCGTATGGCGGCCGATTTACGCCCTTGCTTGCTCGATCTGCCCGATGAGCCAATCGCACCAGGCATCCATGCCCTCGCCCTTGCGCGCGCTCACGGCAAACCGCGGCGCCTGCGGATTGAGGTCATCGAGTGTCCTAGTATACCTATCCATGTCAAAATCGAAAGCCGGGGCCACGTCGACCTTATTGAGCAGCTGCGCGCCGGCGTGCTGGAAGATGCCCGGGTACTTGATGGGCTTGTCGTCGCCCTCGGGCACCGAGAGAATCATGATGGACAGGTTCTCGCCCAGGTCAAAGTCGACCGGGCAGACCAGGTTGCCCACGTTTTCGATAAAGATGACGTCGATATTTTGAAGACCCACCGCCTGGTCGAACGCGTCAACGGCCTCCATGATCATGTTGCCCTCGAGGTGGCACAGGCCACCCGTGTTGATCTGGATGGCGGGCATGCCGGCTTCCTTCATGGTGATGGCGTCGACATCCGAGGCAATATCGCCCTCGATGACGGCACAGCGCAGGCCAGCCTTGTCGCGCAGGCGCTCGTTGGTGCCCAGGATCGTGGTGGTCTTGCCCGAACCGGGGCTCGACAGCACATTGATCACATAGGTGTTTGTCTCTTTAAATCGCTGTCGCAGCTGATCTGCCAGGCGCTCGTTGCGCGACAGAATCGGCGACGCGATATCAATCGTTTTCTCAGCCATACTCGGCACTCCTTACTTTGGCCCCTTTATACCCCATCACCAGATGGCTAGCGGGCTAATCGTCGGGGGTTTCGATTTCGATACTTGCGATGTCGAGCTCGCGGCCGTGCAGCAGACGCACGTTGGCGCCGCCACATTGGGGACAGCGGCAATGGAAGCGATCGTGCTCAAAGACCTCCCCGCAGTCCAGACACTCGCTTTGTGGATGGACTTCCTCCACGGCAAGCTCGCAGCCTCGCGTGAGCGGGTCCTCATCGCGAAATGTCTCCCACGCAAAGTCGAGCGCCTCGCGCACAACTTCGGTCATATCCCCGATACGCAGCGTTACCAAAACGGCGCGCGAGGCCCCCGCCCCACGCGCCGCGCGAATCACTGTATCGAGTATGCCGTTGACAATGCCAACCTCGTGCATACCGATTTACTCCTCGTCGTCCTCATCGTCCGAGAACAGGTCCAGACGGCTCACAAACAAGCCCTCCTTGCCCTCGCGCGCGGTAATGACCACGCGGGCAATGGCGAGCGAAATCTCGTAGAGCGAGAGCAGGGCACCATACATGAGGCCCAGCGTAACGGGCGAGCCGTCGGGCGTAATCACAGCCGAGCCCACAAGCAGGCCCACGTACACGTAGCGCCAGGCGCCGCGGAAGGCCGCGTAGGACACGATGTGGAAGACGGACAGGTAGAAGATGATGAGCGGCAGCTCAAACGCCACACCAAAGCCGATCATAAAGAGCAGCTCCATGTTGACGTAGTTCTCCAGGTCGGGCAGCGCGGTTGCGACGGCAGAGGTCTCGCCGATGAGCCACTCAAAGCCTGCCGGGATAATGATGAAGTAGCAAAAGATTGCGCCCAGGAAGAACAGCACCGTCGAGGCGAGCACCGTAGGCACAACCCACTTGCGCTCGTTGGGACGCAGTGCCGGCAGGAAAAATGCCAGAATCTGCCAGATGATCATGGGCGTGCACATGACCACGGCCATCTTGATGGCCAGCGAGAAGCGCAGGCCAAAGCCGCCGAGCGTGGTGGTGATGTAGAACTTACCGTCCGGCACAAAGGAGCGGATGGGGTCTTCCAGGATGTCGAGCACCACGGGCGTGGCGAAATACAGCACGATGGCGGCGGCAAACACCGACACGACCACGATAGTCAGGCGGCGACGGAGCTCTCCCAGGTGATCGAAGAGCGGCATGCGCGCAGGTCCGATAGGCATTACTCATCGCCTCCCTTCGAGGCGTCGGCGGTGGCAGCCTCGGCAACGGCCTCGTCCTCGGCCTCGAGCTCGCGAGCGAGCTGGTCGACGACGGCCTTGCGCTTGCGGGGACGACGGGCGTAGAGGTCAGCCGTCGTGGGCTCTGCCGGCTCGGGCTCGGGCTCCGGCTCTGCAGCAGGCTCGGACTCGACGGTGGCAGTGGCAGGCTCGGCCTCGGTGGACTCGGCGCCCTCGGCCTCCTCAGCAGCACCTTCGCCCTCAGCAGCACCCTCGCTTGCGGCCTTCTCGGCAGCAAGGCGGGCACGGCGCTCGGCAAAGGTCTCCTTCTTTGCGGGCGCAGCTGTCTCGACGGCATCCTCGTCTGCATCGGAATCGTCATCGACGGCAGTCTTCTTGGGCTTGACCGGTGCCGAAGCGGCCTCGCTTACCGGATCGATAATCTCAGACTGAACAACGGCCGTCATCTTTTCCTGCGTCTCGCGGAACTGACGGATGGCACGGCCGATCGTGCGGCCCATCTGCGGGAGCTTATCCGGGCCAAACAGCAAAAAGCCGAAGACCACGATGATCGCGAGCTCACCCTCTCCAATACCAAACACACATACCTCCAAGGCTCGATGTGAGTCG
Organism: Collinsella sp.; assembly: GCA_018376905.1. GTDB lineage: Bacteria > Actinomycetota > Coriobacteriia > Coriobacteriales > Coriobacteriaceae > Collinsella. The sequence goes on from JAHAAK010000028.1 coordinate 5,377, forward strand.
AGCCCGCACCGCGCCATTCGGCCGGAACTCGTCTATTCATTCGGTCAAGTATAGCGCCCGGACGCCAAAACGTCCGAGCGCATCACAAACATATGCCAAACGGCACGCCCTTTTGGGGGCAAAGATTATGCAGCGGTGATCGAAATCTCCTGGTCGACACCCAACAGCTGAACCACGCGCATTACCGGGGGCTGCACATTGGTGCAGCTAAAACGCTTGCCGTGGTCGACCGCGTGGTGCGCGGCGCCCACGAGCACGCCAATGCCCGTTGAATCGATGTAGCTCACCTGGGCAAAATCGAGCTCAACGGCCTCAGTGGGCTGCTCGAGCGCCAGGTCGATGGCATTGCGCAGGCTATCGGCGTTAGAGATGTCGATCTCGCCGGTTACCTTAATGGTGTAGAGCTCTGGCGTGGGGTTGGTGGAAATACCCAAATCCATGTATATGCTCCTTTACGTATCGAAGGTGCGGATAGTACGGGAAGCCGCGCGTTAGGCGCGCTCGGCACGCGCGAGCTCGGCAGCGACAAGCTTAACGGCCAGCACCAGCACATCGAGCGCGGCCTCCAGGTCCTCGACCGTGGGATAGCTCGGCGCGATGCGGATGTTGGTATCGCGCGGGTCCTTGCCATAGGGCCAGGTAGCACCGGCCGGCGTGAGCTTGACGCCCAGGTCGGCGCAAAGCGCGGCGACCTTCTGGGCCGAGCCCTCGGGACCATCGAAGCTTACAAAGTAGCCGCCGCGGGGGTGCGTCCAAGTGGCGCAGCCCGTGTCGCCCAAGCCCTCGGTGAGCTTGCGCTCGACAGCCTCAAAGCGCGGACGCAGGAACTCGGCATGCTTTTTCATGTGCTCCTTGACCGCCTCGATGGTAGGAAGGAAGCGCACGTGACGCAGCTGGTTGAGCTTGTCGGCGCTGATGAGGCCGGCCTTCAGGCGCTTGGAGAACTCGGCGATGACCGCGGGGCTCGCACCGATAAAGCCGATGCCGGCGCCCGGGAAGGTGATCTTGGACGTCGAGGCAAAGGCCACCACGCGGTCCTCGGTGCCCGCCGCGCGGGCAAGATCGAAGATGTTGGCGAGCTCGTCGGTCTCGTCGTACAGATCGTGCACGCAGTAGGCGTTGTCCCAGAAGATGCGGAAATCGGGCGCGGCCGTGGGCATCTCGACCAGGCGGCGCACAGTGTCCTCGCTAAAGGTGATGCCCGTGGGGTTGGAATACTTGGGCACGCACCAGATGCCCTTAATGGAGTCGTCGGCGGCAACGAGGCGCTCGATCTCGTCCATGTCGGGGCCGTTGTCGGTCATCGCAACGGGGACGTTCTCGATGCCCAAGTCGGCGGTGATGCCAAAGTGGCGATCGTAGCCGGGAACGGGGCACAGGAACTTGACCTTCTTGCCGTCGTGCGCGGCCTCGTAGGCGTCCCAGGGCTCGCTGCCGCACGAGCCACAGCGCCAGAACATGCCGGCGATATCGTGCTCAATCAGCAGGCTCGACGAACCCAGTACGAGCGTCTGCTCGGCGGGGCAACCCAGGAACTCCCCTGCCAACTTACGTGCCGAGGGAATGCCCTCGAAGCAGCCGTAGTTGGAGCAGTCGACGTTGCCATCGTGCAGATCGGCGTCGGCATTGAGGATATCGAGCATGGGGCGCGAGATGTCAACCTGGGCGGGCGACGGCTTGCCGCGGGCCATATCGAGCGCCAGGCCCTTGGCCTTGACCTCGGCGACCTCGGCTTTGAGCGCCTCGATGGCGGCATCGAGTTCGGTGGTTTCCATCTTCTGGTAGATCGTCTGCATGGGGTGCGACCTTTCGCGAAGCGGTACGTTGCAGTTCGTCTAAGTATAGACCGTCACCGCCGCAACGTTATGAAGCCGTGATAGATTAAGTACATCGCAATGAATTACGAATCGCCGCGCATGCCGGCGTGGGGCGCCCAAGGAGGCACTATGGAGTACGGATCGTTCCAGGCCGAGGAATTCGGCGACCTGCAGCGCCTGGTCGACGGACTGTTTTACGACCGCCACGCCATCGACCGCCTGGATCTGATCGTACAGGCCGAGATTTTGGACCTGGCGCCCGATCTCATGGAAATCGTGAACCTTTTGCCGCCCGGCTATTACGACCGCCAGTCACTTTGCGACCAACTCAACTCCGCCTTGGCCGCCCACGGCTGGGGCGCCATCTACGGCACCGTGGAATAACCCAGTCATCGGGCCCGTGTGCAAAAAAGAGCAAATATGAGTACTGTTACCTTTTTAGTAGCAGCGATTCAGGCCCCAAATCGGCGTTTTTGCGCCTGAATTTTCTTTCCGAGCGGTAGCTGTCGCCAAATTGGAGTCAAGCGATTACTCGTTAACGTACAGATTGCATGATTATGTCCATTATTTTTCGTGCATAAAATGAAACGCCGTTTGTGACAGTACTCACAAACGGCGTTTTTTGCACACGAGGGTATCCGGGGGCGCGTCCGGCCCCGGTTTTTACGCTCTTATTCGCCCTTGGGCGTGGGGTGTTTGCAGACCACGCTCATGTAGATCATGCCGAGCACGGCAGCGGTGACCGAACCGGCAAGAATGGCGGCCTTGGCAGCCAGAACCTCAAACTGGGCCGTCGGGAAGGCGAGGCCGCTGATGAGAATCGACATGGTAAAGCCGATACCGCCCAGAATGCCCACGCCGGCAATCATGTGCCAGTTGACATTGTGCGGCAGCTCGCAGGCCTTAAGCTTAACCAGGGCAAACGTCATACCAAAGATACCGATCGGTTTGCCCAGCAGCATGCCAAAGTACACGCCGAGCGTCACCGGGTCGGTGAGCAGCGCGCTCATGTCCACGCCCACCAGGCGAACCTGTGCGTTGACGAACGCAAAGATCGGCAGGATCACAAAGTTGACCGGCGTGGAGATCAGACGCTCCATGCGGATGAGCGGCGGGGTCACGCGGTGCATGACGCGCTCGACCTTGGTGGTCGAGACGGTAAAGTCATGCTGGCCCAGGATGTGTGCTTCGTCATCGTAGCGGTCATCGAGCAGCGGCAGGCACTCGCCCAACCAATCGGTGAGGCTATCGAGCTTGACGCCGCACTTGGCCGGGATGGTAAAGGCCAAGATGACGCCGGCAAGCGTGGCGTGTACGCCGCTCTTGAACATGCAGAACCACAACAGCAGACCCAGTACCGAATACGGGGCAAGGCGGTAATGCTGCGTCTTGTTGAGCCACACGAGCGCGCAGGTCACAAGCGCGGCGGCGCCCAGCCAAAACGGATTGGGGCTCTGACCGTAGAAGATGGCGATGGCGGCGATGGAGATGAGGTCGTCGGCGATGGCGAGCGTCGAGAAGAACACGCGCACGCCGTTGGGCACGCGGTTGCCCAAAAGCGACAGCACGCCCAGTGCAAAGGCAATATCGGTTGCCATGGGGATGGCCCAGCCGTTGTGGGCGCCGGCATGGTTAAAGATCAGGTAGATGCAAGCGGGAACGACGACGCCGCCCACGGCCGCCAGCATGGGAAGCATGGCCTGACGCGGATTCTTGAGCTCGCCAACTGTCATCTCGTACTTAAGCTCAATGCCCACGAGCAAAAAGAAGATCGCCATGAGGAAGTCGTTGACGAAAAGCTCGACGGTGAGACCGGCCGTCAGGTTGCCCAGACCCACATACAGCGGGGTCTCCAAAAAGTGATGGATAGCCTCGTAGGCATCGGTGTTGGCGCAAATGACGGCGGCGATGGCGGCGAAGACCATGACGGCGGCGGAAATCGTGCCGTTCTCGGCGATGCGCTCCCAGATGTCGTGACGTTCAAAGCGCTTGCGCTCACGAACGTTGAATAGCTGCTCAGTTGCTGCCATGGGCGGCTCCTTTCACGGGATGGCTCCCGTCTTAAAAAAGCACGGCCCGCCCAAGTGGCGGCGCCGCGCTCTAACGTATTACGCTTGCATCTAGCCTACCCTGCACGACAAGAACGCAGGCGTGGCCGAAAAGCGGAACCACAGGTTGAACATTATTTGCTCAACGGCACGGGCACGCCTGTCCAAGAGACGACGCGGCGCCGTACACAAAAAACGACCGGAGCGCGGGGCGTCCGCGATCCGGTCGTGGCGTTTAGTGAACTAAACCTAGCAGGCGGCCATGATGGGGGCAGCGACCTGCTTCTTACGGGAGAGGACGCCCGGCATCCAGACACCGTCGTGCTCGTCGGCAATGCCCAGGCCCTTCTGAGCAGCCTCGGTCTCGCCCTCGAGCAGGACCTGCGAGCCCTCCTCCATGATGTCGGTGATGCACAGGACGATGCCGTCGGCACCCTTCTCGGCGGCGTAGGCGCGCATGGCCTCGCGAATCTCGTCGATCATGCCGAGCGCGCGGCTCTTGTCGACAGTCTCGTACTGGCCGATGAGCAGCTTCTTGCCGGCGGGCTCGAACATCTTGATGTCGTTGCCGACCATCTCGGCTGCGGTGAAGGAGCCGGACGGACGGGTAAGGAAGACCTCCATGCCAAACTTGACCGGGTCGACGCCCACCTGCTCACCGAGCGTAGCGGCCACAGCGCGGTCGACATCGGTGGTGGTGGGGCTCTTGAGCATGAGCGTATCGGTCATCATGGCCGAGAGCAGCAGCTTGGCCTGGACGTCGGAAAGCTCAACGCCGAGCACGCCGGCGAGCTTGGTAACGATGGTGCAGCTGGAGCCCCAGGGCAGGCAGATGTAGTGCAGCGGGCCGGCGGTCTCAAAGTCGCCGATGCGGTGATGGTCGACAACGCCAAAGACCGTAGCGTCCTTAAGACCGGCGACGGACTGGGCGGACTCGTTGTGGTCGGTGAGGACGACGAGCTGACCGGCCTCGACGGACTCGATCACGCGAGGCTCGGCAATGCCGGCGTCGGCGAGCAGCTTGGCGGACTCTGCCGGAAGCTGGCCCAGAGCGCAGGCCTCGTAGGTGTTGCCGGCATACTCAACCTGGTTGAGCAGCTGGGACAGGACGACGGCGCTCATGATGGCGTCGTTATCGGGGTTCTGGTGACCAAAGACAAGAACGTTTGCCATGGATATCCTCCACTTGATATGTGTACTTAGACGTAGCTATGGTAGCACGCCGATGCCGAGCCTTCGCAGACGGAAGGACCACAGCATATTTTGGGACAGGCATGGGGACCAAGACTGTCCCTTTTGCACCGTGTTGGTGCAAAGTAACCTGTCCCCTTTGCGCCAACGAGCGAACTTATTTACCGGCGGCGCGCAGGGCTACGTAGGCGGCGCCGATGATGCCGGCGTCGTTGCCGAGCGAAGCGACCTTGATGGGCGTCTCGCGCGAGGCGGAAAGCGCGTAGCGCTGGAAGTGCTCGCGAACGGCGTCGAGGTAGACATCGGCCGAGGCAGACGCACCGCCGCCGATCAGGAACATCTCGGGGTCGACCACGTTGGCAATAAGCGCCAGGGCACGGCCGAGATAATCGGCCATGGTATCGGCCGCAGCCAGCGCGAGCTTGTCGCCCTCGCGGCAGGCCTGGAACACGTCCTTGGAATCTGAGGGGCCGGTGAGCTCGATGGGCTCGACGCCCGCCTTCTTGCACTCGGCAAGGTAGTTGCTCACCACGCCGGTGGCGCTGGAATACTGCTCCAGGTGGCCATGGCCGCCGCAGCCGCAGGTGCGCTCCTCAGCCGGGTTCAGGCACATGTGGCCAATCTCGCCGCCGGCGCCCACAACGCCCGATACCACGTCGCCGTTGACGATAACGCCGCCGCCCACGCCGGTACCGATGGTGACCATCACCACGTTCTGCACGCCCTTGGCAGAACCGAGCCAGGCCTCGCCCATGGCAGCGGCGTTGGCGTCGTTCTCGTACTTTACGACCGCGTCGGGGCAGTGCTCCTGAATGGCAATCTTAAGCTCGGGCAGGTTGATGGAGATGTTCGCCTTGACCTTGGCATCGCCCGCAGCCGGAATGGGGCACGGAACGGCCAGGCCGATGCCCGCCACAAAGGCGCGCGGAATCTGAGCCTTGGCGACCACCTGGTCGATAGCCTCGGTTACCGCGGCAAAGCCCGCAGCGTCGACGATGGGAGGCGTGGGCACGCTGGCCTTGGCAAGCAGGTTGCCGTCCTCGTCGAACAGGCCCTCCTTAACCGAAGTGCCGCCGACGTCAATGCCGATGTAGTACTGCTTAGGTTCCATGAGAGCCCACCTTTCTCGTTTAAACATTGCCTGTATGGTACCGCTCTCAAGACAAAAACCCGCCAAAAAGGGACAGGTTTGTTTTGGCAGGTTTTATCTGGGGAAACGTCCGCCCGCTCAACGAGCAATGACGCTCAGCAACTCGCCAAACAAAAAGCGCCGGGAGAGGGAGACTCCCGGCGCCTGCAAAAGGGACTGGATTGTATGCGAACCGCACGATCCGTCGCGGCGAAAACGCCAGCTAGGCCTTGAGTGCCTGTAGCTGTTTGTGGACCTCAATGAGCTCCGTGGCCATGACGCGCATGGTCTCGGTGCCGGCCATCTGGTCCTCGGCGTGCAGCAGAATCAGCGGGGCCTCGCCGTTGCGCTCGCCATTGGCCTCCTTCTTAAGAAGTCCCATGTGAACATCGTGGCCGCCGTTATAGGCCTCGTCGCCCTGCTTAATGAGCTCCTCGGCGGCGTCGAAATCGCCCTCCTTGGCCTTCTGCACGGCGTTGATGTACATGCTCTTGGCGGTACCGACGTAGCTGATGATCTCGAAGCAGGTCATCTGCAGTTCGTTCATATCCTCCATGCGCTGCACCTAGCCCATCACGCTGACGCAGTGGTCGATGATGCCGGCGGCGTTCATGCGGCCATAGTCGACCATGTTGATGACCTCGACCGGGAAACGGCCGGCGGCCTCCTTCTCAAAGTCGCCCTTGGTGTAGCCGATCTGCGGGCCGAGCAGCAGGATGTCGCACTCGTCCAGGTGATCGTGGGCCTCATTCATAGGACGGGCTTCGACCTCGATGTCCAGACCACGGCTCGCGACCTCGGACTGCATCTTCTGGACCAGCAGACTCGTGGACATGCCGGCATTGCAGCAAAGCATGATCTTCTTCATGGTTTCCTCCTTATAACTGCGCGGCGCGCAGACGACAAACTGGATAAATCCTTGTGGTTATCTTTCCCCTGTTTTGCACGTTTAGGCAAAAAAGGAGATACGGGTACCGGTACCAAGCATCGGTACCCGCAAGGGTGGAATGGACAAACGCTAGGCGTTCTGCTCGGCGAGGGCCTCCTGCTTGGCGATGGCCTTCTCGGAGATCCTCATAAAGGGCAGGTAGACAGCCATGCCGATGACCAGCTCCAGAGCCTGCCACACGCCGGCGCGCCAGTCAAAGCCCGTAGCAAGCAGGGCGTTGATGACGGGCGGCATGGTCCAAGGCACCTGAGCGATGCAGGGGCTGATGATGCCAGCGCAGGTCAGGCCATAGGTGACACCGATGAACAGGTCGGGAAGAAGCACGAACGGAATCATGAGCGGCAGGTTGTACACGATGGGGTAACCGTAGATGACCGGCTCGTTGATGTTGAACAGGCCAGGCAGAATGGCCATCTTGGCAACGGTCTTGGAGGCCTTGTTCTTGGAGAACAGGAAGGTGTCGAGCAGCAGCATGAGGGTGCAGCCCGAGCCGCCGATGAGGGCGAAGCTGTTGACGATCTGCATGTTCATGTAGTGATCGGGCTGGATGGTACCGCCGGCGGCAAAGGTAGCCATGTTGTCGACGATGAGCATGGTCAGGATCGGCTCGACGGTAGCGCCCGAGATGGTGGACTGGTGAATACCAACGCAGAACAGCAGGTTGGCGAGGGTGTAGATGAGGATGACAGCCCACGGACCGGCGTTCATGATGCTCTTGAGCGGGTTGGAGATGCAGGTGGAGATGATGGTGCACAGGTCGGTGCCGGCGCAGACGGCGAGCAGGGCCGAGGCGATAGCGAAGATCGAGAGGTTGAGCAGCATTGGGATCATGACGTTGAAGGAGTTGGAGACCGCAGGAGGTACGCCCTCGCCCAGCTTGACCTTGAGCTTCTCGACGCCCGAGATCTTGATGAAGAGCGTCGTGGAGAGCAGGGCGATGATGATGGCCGAGAACAGGCCGTTGGTACCGGTGTTGGCGGTCGAAAGGGCACCGGTGACCTCGGCGGAGGTGATCTTGTCGGTGAGAAGCGGGCTCGTGGCGGCAAGGGTGGCGGTGATCTGCTGCGGCATCATGATGACGAAGGCAGAGATAGCGACAACCACGCAGGCAAGCGGGTTATCGAAACGCTCGTTCTTGGCGAGGCTGTAGCCAATCAGACCGGCCAGGATAATGGCGGACACGTTAAGGGTGCCCAGGGTGATTGCCGAGCCCCAGGTCTGGAGGTTGGCGAGGCCCGCCGCATCGAGCGGGAACAGAGGGAACACGACGTTGTTGATAAGAACCGCGATACCCGCAAGGATATAGAGCGGCGTGATGGTCGCGAAGGCATCGCGCAGGGAACGCAGATGAACCTGGTTTCCCACCTTCGCAGAGACCTCGGCAAATTTGTCGAGGAAGCTCTTTCCGTTGTCACTGGCCATGATTGCTCCTAACTTTCAAATCCGGCCTTTTCCTATGCGCACGGTGGTCTGTCGCCCTCTGCCACCAGATGTGCCAATGTTATTGCGCGTTTGCGCAGGGGCTGAGCGCCCGTTTTGGGGCTGAGCGCCCGATCGCTAATCCACCACGTGGGTCGTGGCGACCTGCTTGAGCCAAGCTGCCGATTTCTTAAGACGGCGCTGATAGCCGTCCATGAGGTCGACCTCGACAAAGCCATAACGGTTCTTGAAGGCATTTGCCCAGGACCAGTTGTCAATGACGGCCCAGTAGTGGTAGCCGCGGCACTTGGCCCCTTCGTCAATGGCCTTGGCGACCCACTCAAGGTGCTGGCGCACAAAGTCGACGCGATAGTCGTCCTGAATGGTTCCCTCGGCGTCACGATTCTTGTACTCGTCCATGATGCCGATGCCGTTCTCGGAGACGAACCACTCAAGATCGGGATAGTTCTTGGCGCAGTCCATGCCAAAGTCGTAGAGGCCCTTCGGGTAAATCTCCCAGCCGCGGCTCTTGTTCATGACGGCATCGGGCCACACGTACTCGTCGGCAAAGTGCGGCAGACCGTACTGGTCGATCTTGCTCGCCGGCGCCTGGACGCGCGTGGGATGGTAGTAGTTGCAGCCAAGCCAGTCAACGACGCCCTGCTTGAGGATCTCCTGGTCACCGGCGCGGAACGGAAGCTTGACGCCGCCCTCGGCCAGGCTGTCGAGCACGTCGGCGGGAAGCTCGCCCTTGGTGATAAGGTCGAGCCACCAGCGATTGTTGATGCCGCTGGTCATACGCACGGCCTCGAGGTCTGCCTCGCTGGGGTTCTCCTTGGTGTAGACCGGGGTGAAGCAGTTGATCATGCCGATCTTGGCATCGGCGCGAACGGCGCCCTTGTCATAGGCCTTGCGATAGTTGGCAACAGCCAGCGCGTGCGCCAGCGAAATGTGGTACTGCACGGTGCGAGCACGGTTGAAGTCGTGGAGCTGCGGGAACCACACGCCCTCCTGGTAGCGCTGCTCGGGCTCGACGATGGGCTCGTTAAAGGTAAACCAGTACTTGATCTCTTGACCGAACTCGCGGAAGGCGACGTCGGCGTAATGCGCGTAGGCCTCGACGACCTCGCGGCTCTCCCAACCGCCACGGTCAAAGAGATAGGTGGGCATATCGAAGTGGTAAAGGTTGACGAACGGCTCCAGGCCTGCCTCGCGGGAAGCGCGGAACAGCTCGTGGTACCACGCAGCACCCTCCTCGTTGAGGTTGCCGTCGGCATCGAGCAGGCGGCTCCACTGGATGGAGGTGCGATAGGTATCCAGGCCCAGGTCCTTCATGATGCGAAGGTCGTCCTTGTACTTGGCCATAAAGTCGTTACCGGCATAGGAACCCACGCGGTTATAGAACGAGCCCAGATCCTGCATGGACCAGGTGTCCCACAGGTTCTCGAGCTTGCCGCCCTGGTTCCACTGGCCCTCGGTCTGCGGACCGGACATGGCCGCGCCAAAGAAAAAGTCGCTGGGCAGCTGATACTGTGCCATCGAAGTCCTCGCTTTCGTGTCTTTGAGCCTCCGATTGGAGGCGGGTTTGCTTTGGCGGGTAATCCGGCGCGGGCGCGCACCGGTTATCCGGATATCCGACCCACCAAAACAAATCCGTCTCCAAGCGGTACAGGCGATGCTCATGCATCTCGCTTGTTATCTATAACTATAGCGCTCTAATTTTTTATGTAAAGCGTCTTTTTTGTTTTTCTTTCTCGAACTTCTTTGATTAAAGCCATATAGATGCTTTTATAGTAGGTATACTTTCTTTTACAGGCATTCATGTTAGAAAGGGGGTTCCATGATTCCCAAATATGAGTCAATAGCTGCGGATATTCGTCGCAGTATCGAGGATGGCGCCCTTAAGCCCGGCGACAAGCTACCCACTGTCGTTGAGTTCTGCGAGCTGTATGGCGTTTCCAAGATCACCGTCAAACGAGCAATTGAGCAAATTACCGAGGAAGGCTTGGTCACGAGCCGTCGCGGATCGGGCACCTACGTCAAGGACACCGCGGGGCTTCCCGGCAAAGCGTTTTTCCAAGGCAGAAACGACCGCGCGCAGGGCTTTACCTACGAGCATCGCGGTGAGAAGGTTGCCTCGGTGGTCTACGATTTCTCGATCGTCAATCCGCCGGCAGAGGTTGCCTCCCAGCTGGGAATGGCCGAAGACGACTTTGCCTATCACATCGTGCGCGTACGCGAGGTCGATGGCCTGCCCATCGTTATCGAGTACACCTATATGCCGCTCGAGCTGATCCCGGGCCTGAAGAAAAAGGACCTGTACGCGTCGGTCTACAGCTATATCCGCGAGCAATGCGGGCTTAAGATCTCGAGCTTCCACCGCACCATTCGTGCCGTGGCGGCAACCGAGGAAGAGGCCAAGCGCCTGAACACCAAGCCCGGCTCTCCCCTGCTCGAGCTCAACCAGATTGGCTTTTTGGACAGCGGCGCCGCGTTTGAGTACTCGATTTCGCGCAACGTGGGCGACCGCTTTGAGCTGCACAACGTAACGTTGGCTTAAGTTTGTAATCCGGCAGGCGCTCGCTTTGAGCCGTTTTTCGCGAGGTGCCTGCACAACCTGATGGGGGTATGCACATGTCCGATTTGATTAAACTCACGCCGATCTTCCACGAGAAGATTTGGGGCGGCCGCCAGCTGGAGACCGTCTTTGGCTATGACATTCCCGAGGGTCCCATCGGTGAGTGCTGGGCCATCTCGGCGCACCCCAACGGCGATTGCCAGATTGCCGAGGGTCCGTACGCCGGCCACACGCTGTCGTGGCTGTGGGCCGAGCATCGCGAGCTCTTTGGCAACTGCGAGGGCAAGGAGTTCCCGCTGCTCATTAAGATTCTGGACGCCAAGGACGACCTGTCGATCCAGATCCACCCCAACGACGAGTACGCCGCCGAGCATGAGAACGGTAGCCTGGGCAAGACCGAGTGCTGGTACGTGCTGGATTGCGAGCCCGGCGCCACGATCATCGTCGGCCAGCGCGCACATGACCGTGCCGAGGCCGCGCAGATGATCGAAGAGGGTCGCTGGGACGACATGCTCAACGTGCTGCCGATCCACAAGGGCGACTTTTTCCAAATCGACTCCGGCACCGTTCACGCCATCAAGACCGGCACGCTGATTCTGGAGACGCAGCAGTCGAGCGACGTGACGTATCGCCTGTACGACTACGACCGCCCGGGCACCGACGGCAAACTGCGCCCGCTGCACATTGAGCAGAGCCTGGACTGTATCAACTTTAACGCGCAGGCCCCGACCGACGGCACCGTGACCGCACCCGAAGTCAATGGCGTGACCGAGCTCGAGTCCAACCCCTGCTACACCGTCGACCGCGTTCGCGTGGACGGCAGCAAGACCCTGGAGCAGCGCTGGCCCTTCATGTGCCTCTCGGTCATCGACGGCAAAGGCACCGTCTGCGGCGACTCCGTCCACAAGGGCAGTCACCTACTGGCGCCGTCCACCGTGAACAAGATTGAACTCGAGGGCACCATGGAGCTGATCATCAGCCATCTGTAAGCCGCAGAAACAACCCAAAACGCAACAAGGGGCTCCCCCGTTCTTCAACGGAGGAGTCCCTTGCCATATCTATTTATCAGCCCACCCGGCTCTCCAGACCAAAAAGCGAACGAGCAGAGCGATGTTCGCGAGCTGCATGCCGTAACGCCACAAGGAAGAGGGCGCGACGGGGGCTTTGGTCGATCGCGAGTTCCGCACGAGCCGGAGAGCACTTAATGTGCTCTCCGTGCGAGCAGGACTGTCCGAGCAGGCGACCAAAGCCCCCGGCGCGCCCGGTCAACCTCGCAGTTAGGCATTCAGCTTGACGATCGGAGCGAATCCCTTCATAAGCTTTTTGGTCTGGCCGGTCTTTTCGAATTGAACCTCGATCATGTCTCCAGCGACCGAGATCACGGTGCCCGTGCCAAAGGTCTTGTGGCTCACGGTATCACCCGCGGCAAAGTCCTGCGATGCGCTGGCGCGATCGACCTTGCGCTCCACCGTCGGGGACACCTTAGACGACGACTTTTTGGCTCGCGGCGCGCCCGAGCCAAAGGTCGAGGCAACGCGACCGGCATCGGGCGAAACCCCACGATGGCGCTCGGTCCCGTAGCTGCTGCCGCCAAAGAAATCGTCAAAGCTCGATCCGCCGCGCGAACCGGAACCGCCGGTCGAGCGCGTATGCGAGCCAAACACCTTGCCGCCATACATATCCGAGCCCATGCCCGAGCCAAAGGTGCCGTGACGGTCGCCGCGCTTCTCCCAGCCCGTGCCCTCAAAACCGGCAGAGCCGATACCGCTAAACTCGATATCCTCAAACGGAATCTCGTTGAGGAAGCGCGAGCGCGGGTTGGCAGAGGTCGAACCGTAGGTGCGACGTGTGGCCGCATAGGTCAAGAACAGACGCTTGCGAGCACGTGTGATGGCGACGTAGGCCAAGCGACGCTCCTCCTCGAGCTTGCCCGGATCGTCGCTACCGCCAAAGTCGTGCACGTGCGGGAAGATGCCTTCCTCCATGCCGGCCACGAACACCGCGGGGAACTCCAAGCCCTTGGCGGAGTGAATGGTCATCATGGTGATGGCATGCGTCTCGCCGGCCAGAGAATCCAAGTCGGAGCGCAGAGCCAGCCACTCCATGAGTGCAGGCAACGCCTTACAGGTGAGCGGGCCGTAGGTGCGCTCGATCTCGTCGGCATGCACGGCACCGGCGGGCAGCTCTGTCGGCGCGGCATACGCGTTGCCCGCGATGGCGGCGGCCAGAGCATCTTGCGGAGAAAGCGCCGGGGCGGCCAAACTATCGAGCGGATTGGAGCCCGCGGCGTCACGGGCGCCGACAAGCGCCTCAAACGAAGACGCGGGCGCAGACGGGCCAGGCTCGGGCGCAGGTGCGCTCACCACAACGGGCTCGGGCTCAGCGTCGGCAGGCACATCGGCAACACCGGCCGCACGCAGCTCTTCCAAGCTCTCGAGCGTGCCTTCGATATCCTCGTGCGTCTCCTCAAATTCCGCCGCAACGCCCAGGAATTCCTGGATGTTCTCGGCGCGGCTCTCGGACTCCATGGTGCCCTCGGCGCGGAAGGCCTGCAGCAGGCCCGTCTTGTCGACAATCATCTCGACGACGTCCTTGAGCTCGCCGTCCATGCGCCGGCCCTCGCGCACCAGCGCCACAAAGCTCGACAGGCCGTTGCGCACCTTGGCGCTAAACATGCCCGTCTCGGCCGTCGCAATCTCACAGGCTTGGAAGAACGAGCAGCGGTTGTCGCGTGCCAGCTGCTCAATCTTTTGAATCGAGGTGGAGCCGATGCCGCGGCGCGGCGTGTTGATGACGCGCTTGACGCTCATCTCGTCGGCCGGGTTCACGATCATCTTGAGGTAGGCCATGACGTCGCGGATCTCGGCACGGTCGAAGAATCGCGTGCCGCCGACGATCTTGTAGGGCACGCCCGCGCGCAGGAACATATCTTCGAGGATACGCGACTGGGCGTTGGTGCGATAGAACACGGCGATATCGTCGTAGCTCGTGCCCTTGGAGTGCAGCTTTTCGATCTCGCCGGCAATCCAGCGGCCCTCGTCGCGCTCATCGCTCGCTTGGAAGGCCTGAATCTTCTCGCCATCGCCCTCGGCCGTAAACAGACGCTTGTCCTTGCGCTGCGAGTTGTGGCGAACAACGGCGTTGGCGGCGCTCAGGATGTGACCCGTGGAGCGATAGTTCTGCTCCAGCTTGACGGTCTTGCAGTTTTTAAAGTCCTTCTCAAAGTCCAGGATGTTGGTGATGTCGGCGCCGCGCCAGCTATAAATGGACTGGTCATCGTCGCCTACGACCATGAGGTTTTGGTACTTGGCGGCCAGCAGGTTGGCGATCTCGTACTGGACGTGGTTGGTGTCCTGATACTCGTCGACGCTAATGTAGCGGAAGCGCTCCTGGTACTTGTCGAGCACCTCGGGGCGGGTGCGCAGCAGCTCGAGCGTGCGCACGAGCAGGTCATCGAAGTCCATCGCGTTGGCGGCGCGCAGGCGACGCTCCAGCTCCATATAGACCTGTGCGGCCTTTTTATCGTTGGGGCTATCGGCAGATTTGAGCATGTCCTCGGGCCCGATCATGGCGTTTTTGGCCGAACTGATCTTGCTGCGGATCATGTTGATGGGGAACTGCTTTTGCTCGATACCGAGTGCCTGCATAATGTCGCGCACCATGCGCTTGGAATCGTCGTCATCGTAGATGGTGAACTGACCGGTATAGCCCAGCAGGTCGGCGTCCTCGCGCAGCATGCGCACGCACATGGCATGGAAGGTGCACACCCACATGCCACGGGTACCGCTGGGAATAAGTGCCGCCAGACGCTCGCGCATCTCGGCCGCGGCCTTGTTGGTAAACGTGATGGCAAGGATCTGCCAGGGCTTAACACCCAGGTCGCCGAGCATATGGGCGATGCGGAAGGTCAGGACGCGGGTCTTGCCCGAGCCAGCACCGGCAAGGACCAGCAACGGACCCTCGGTCGTCAGGACGGCCTCGCGCTGGGCGGGGTTAAGGCTGTCGATGTCGACGAGCGGCTTAGCGGGCTTGGGTGCCGGTGCGTGAGCATCGTAGATGTCGAGCGGGACGAGCTCGGGCTCCGGCGCAGCGGGGGCAGTGTATGCATCAAGCGGCACGGGTGCCGGTGCGGGCGGCACGGGTACCGCGGCATTCTTTTCCCAGGGCAAGGGCTGGGTCATGGGCGACTCCTCATCTGACGGACGGCGCGCCTGCGGGCAGCGCCATAGTTTGAGCCGTACCAGTATACCGAGCCGCGCGGACACCGACGCAAATCACACCACGACTCCGCGCACCGCCACCACCCAAGCGCCCCAAATAAGTTGCGGTGAAATAGTTCCTGAAACCAGCCTTCTGGCCCCCAAACAGGAACTATTCCACCGCAACTTCGATTGGCTTGGAGGGCTAGAATATCTACCACTTCTACCTCATCCCCACATGGCAGGAGGACCTCTGTGAAGCATAAGGTGCTCTATTATATGGTCGACGGTTCGACCGAGGCGGGCCAGGCGGCGCTCGACGCAATCGAAGGCGGCAACCAGATTGAGCTGGTGGGCTGCGCGCATGAGCCCAATGTCTGCCCCACTGCCGAGCAGCTGGCAGGCTGCGAGGGCTTTGTCGGCGAGTTCGGTCCCGTTGACGATGCATGTGCCGACGCTATGGCAGCCGCGGGAATGCGCATTGTCTCGAACATGTCTATCGGCCTGAACCACGTTGCCGTCGACCGGCTGGCCTCACATGGCATCACCGTCACCAACTGTCCCGGATACTGCTCGGACGATGTCGCCCAGCACACCGTTGCCCTGATGCTCGACCTGATGCGACAGGTCACGTTGCTCAACCGCGACGTGCGCGACGGCGCCTGGAATCCGCTGGGCGGGTATACCATGCACCGTACGCAAGGCCGCACGTTGGGATTGGTCTTTTTTGGCAGCATCGCGCGCGCCGTCGCGCCCATCGCGCAGGCGCTCGGCATGAAGGTACTGGTGTGGGCGCCGACCAAGACGGCAGAAGAGCTTGCCGCCGCCGGTTGCGCCAAGGCTCAAACGCTCGATGAACTGCTCGGCGCATCGGATATCGTCAGCCTGCATTGTCCGCTGATTCCCGAGACCGAGAAGCTGATTGGCAAGCGCGAACTTGCGCTTATGAAACCCACGGCATTTTTGATTAACACGGCCCGCGGGCCCATCGTGGATGAGAATGCCCTAGTCGCCGCGTTGGACGAGGGCATCGCCAGCGGTGGCACGCGCGGCATCTGCGGCGCCGCGCTCGACGTGCTCGCCGATGAGACCGCGCCCAACCAGGCTCTGATCGCGCACCCGCGCTGCATTGTCACGCCCCATTGTGCGTACAGCACGCAGGAAGCCTACGACACCGTCCGTCGCATGTCGCTGCAGGCCGTAGTAGACAAGCTCGTCTTTAACCGCAAGCCCGAACACACCGTTACCGAATAATTGGTGCAAAGTAACCTGACCCCAATGCACCAATCACGGAACCGCCGATGCCATGGCAACGGCAGCGAGCGGCGGCCAGAGCGAACAAATTGGCATGAAAAGAGGGCGGCATAGACCTTTTGATCATGCCACCCTCTTTGAATGACAAGTTGTCGCTCTGGCCGCCGCGCAGCGTCAACCAAGTTACAGGCCGAGCATGGGCTCCAGAACGAAGAAGTATGCGAGCACCACGATGCCCAGGATGATGCGGTAGACGCCGAAGCACTTGAAGTCGTGACGACGGACAAAGCCCATGAGCCACTTGATGGCGATGAGCGAAACCACAAAGGCCACGACGCAGCCCACGCCCAAGATGGCGACCTCGTTGGCGCCAAACGTGCCGCCCTTAATGAAGTACTTGACCAGCTTGAGCGCGCTCGCACCGAACATAACGGGGATGGCCAGGAAGAACGTGAACTTGGATGCCACCGAGCGCGTGCAGCCCAAAAGCAGGCCACCGATGATGGTGGAGCCAGAGCGCGACGTACCCGGCACCAGCGAAAGTACCTGGAAGCAACCGATGCCCAGCGCCGTCTTCCAGCTCAGGTCCTCGAGCGTAGTGATGGAGCCAAAGTCCAGGTCCTCGTCATCGTCCTCATCCTCGGCAACAGCCGCCGCGGGCGCCGCAAAGTGCGCACCGGCGGGACGTCCGCCCGCCACCACGGCGCGCGAGCCAAACGAACCCGCAACGGCCATTTCCTCGCGCTTGCTGGCACGCCAGTTCTCGATCACGATAAACAGCACGCCGTACACGATGAGCGCCAGCGCCACGACGGGAGCGTTATAGAAATGCTCCTCCATCCAGTCGTTGAGCGGCAGGCCAATCGCCGCGGCGGGAATACAGCCGAGCACGATCTTGCCCCACAGCACCCAGGTGTCGCGACGGCCCTCCTTGCCCTTGCTAGGCGAGAACGGGTTGAGCTCGTGGAAGAACAGCACACAGACGGCCAGAATGGCGCCAAGCTGAATCACGACCAGGAACATATTCCAGAACGTCTCGCTCACGTTCATCTTGACGAACTCGTCCACCAAGATCATGTGGCCCGTCGACGAAACCGGCAACCATTCGGTGATGCCCTCGACCAGGCCCATGAAGGCAGATTTTAGAAGCTCGATAATATCCAAAGGGACCCCCTCGTTTGACACCCGCCGGTAGATGTTCTGCGGACGATGCGGGCGATGTCCCATTATCAACCGTAACGGCGTGCCCAAACCGACCCTTACCAAAAAACTCGCCCGTTCACAGAATTGCGAGCGGTCAAACTGGAATCCTTGGGTATAACTGCAACAAGGTAAAGTGTCCGGCGGCCAACGCACCCGCGTCCGCCCGACGCACGAGCCCCGCGCCCGTGCGATAGACCAAGGAGGAAACCATGAACGAGGGCTACACCAAGGTATTTGTTTCACTCGACGGTACTGAGCAGCAGGATTTTGTGCTCGCGCGCGCCATCAAGGTCGCCGCGAACAACGGCGCCAAGCTGATTATCGGGCACGTGATTGATTCGACGGCGCTCGAGAGTGCCGGAGCCTACCCGGTCGACCTAGTTAATGGCTTGGAGGAGGCCTTTAACAACTCGATCGCCAAGCAGCTCGAGGAAGCCAAGGCCAATCCCGACATTCCCGAGGTCGAAGTTATGATTCGCGCCGGCCGCATTCGCGAAACCCTCAAGGACGAGATGCTCGACGTGGTCAAGCCCGACCTGGTGCTCTGCGGTGCCCGCGGCCTATCCTCGATTAAGTATGCGCTGCTGGGCTCGATTTCGACGTTCCTGCTGCGTAACACGGACTGCGACATTTTGGTCGTGAAGTAGGTTCCTTCCCGTCGGCGCAAGGCCTGCGGGGTTATCACGCCGACGTCCTCGCCGCTTCGCGGCTGCGGGATGTCGGCTTAGATAGCCCCTCCCGGCCTTGCGCCTTCGTCACCGTACTTCAGCGAGTTGGCTGATAAAAGATGGCGTGCCGCCCCGTTTGGGGCGGCACGTTTTGTTTGGGGCGGCACGTTTTTGTTATGGGAGATTCATTTGAGCCCCATAGTTGTGTTCACGTTCAGGAACATGGCGCCAATTGCCTTAGCTAAGTTCACGTTCGGGAACATAGCCGCCCGCACCGCAAGACGGCCCGCCTACTCGAAATATTGGAACTTGTTGGTTGAGAAGGCAAACGTGACGACAAAGCCTTCGCCGGGCTCCGATGCTGCGGTGACGTCGATGCCCATCTTGGAGCACAGGCGCGCCACCAGGTAGAGGCCAATACCCGTTGCGCGCTTGGTGGTGCGGCCGTTGTCGCCGGTAAAGCCCTTCTCGAACACGCGCGGCAGGTCTGCCGCACACACGCCGCAGCCGTTGTCCGCGACAGTAAGCTCGATGCGCTCGCTCGCCAGGCCCTCGTCCAGAAACGCACCCGAAAACACAATCTTTGCGCCGTCCTCGCGCGCATATTTAATGCTGTTCTGAATGAGCTGGCCCAGAATAAACTCGAGCCACTTCTCGTCGGTAAAGACCTCGAAGTCGAGGTTCTCGCACACCGGGGCCACATGCGCCGCGATGAGCTCGCGGGCGTTGGCTTTAATCGCACCCGTCACCAAGGTCTTAAGGTCCCAGCGACGAATCAGGTAGTCGCGCTCCACGACTTCCGAGCGCGCATAGTACAGCGCCTGGTCGATATAGCGCTCCACGCGGGCAAGCTCGCGACCCAGGTCATCCACACGCGACAGATCGTCTTCGCTGCCGTCCAGGTTTTCCAAAATCAGATGGGCTGCTGCCAGGGGCAGCTTGGCCTCGTGGACCCAGCTCTCGATATAGTCGCGGTAGTCATCGGTCTGGCGCCGGCCTTCCGCCACCTCATCGCATGCCGCCTTGCCCACCCGGCGCAAGACCTCGTATTCGAGCTCGCCCTCGGCATAGGTCGGGCATTGCACCATCTCCTGCACCCATGCGGGACTCTCGAGCTCCTCGGCCGCACGCTCCAGCTGGCGCAGAAAACGACGACGGCGCGCGTACTCGATCACGATGCCGAGCATACCAAAGATAAAGGACACACCGACCGCCACGACCACGATAGAAACGGGTGCGCCGGCGACCGTCAGCACAAAGCAGCTCAGCAGCACGCCGCACGTCCACACGGCGACGGGAAGCAGCGCATCTTTAAAGAACTTGCCAAACGACATAGCCGGCCCCTAGACCGAATAGCCCTGGCCGCGGTGCGTTGTCAAATACCCCTTGATGCCGATTTTTTCGAGCGTGGTGCGCAGGCGGTTGATGTTGACGGTGAGCGTATTGTCGTCCACGAAGGCGTCGGAGTCCCACAGGTCCTGCATGATGGCCGAGCGCGAAACGATCTTGCCCGCGCGGCTCAGAAGCAGCGAGAGGATACGCAGCTCGTTTTTGGTGAGCTCGGTGCTGGTGCCCGTTTGTGTGTTGGTGACCATGGAGCGTGCGAGGTCGAGCTCCAGTCCCTTGTGGACGAGCGTGCTGCGCTCGCCCGCCGTCGCGGTGCGACGCAGTAGTGCGTTGATGCGCGCCACGAGCACACGGGCGCTGTAGGGCTTGGGAACAAAGTCGTCCGCACCGAGCGCCATGGCCATGACCTCGTCGATCTCGGTCGTACGCGACGTGAGGACGATGATGGGAACCTCGGATTCGCGGCGAACCTCATGGCAGATATGCTGGCCGTCCTTGACGGGAAGCGTCAGGTCGAGCAGCACCAAGTCGGGCGCGGCGGCGAGAATATCGCGCGAAACATGCTCGAACGATTCGCAGGCCTCGACCTCAAAACCGGCACGGGCAAGGATGTCGGCAAGTTCGCGACGAACGGGTTCGTCGTCCTCAACGATATAGATCAGCGCCATGGATTCCGCTCCCCTCTTGGTTGTCTTGCCCCATTATGACCGCGGAGCCGCAGGTACGTGCCACGCACGTCGCCAAGGTGACAGAACTGTTCGCGAGCGGGGGCGTTTTGTCCGCCTCGCACTCGCAGCGATGGCGGGGACCAAAATGATTTTTTAATCCCCGTCTCAGAACAATCATTTAGCGACGGGCGCGGAGCTTTTCGTAGCCTTCGGCGAAGAAGGCGACCGTCGCGGCGTCCGTCGCGGCGGCATCGGTATCGTCGGCAGGGACCACGCCGTGCTCGTCGCTCACCAGGAACAGCGCGCCCTTGAGCTGAGCGGGGATGTCTACGCGCGTGACCGGGATGCCCTTGGTCTGGGCCAGCTGCTCGATGAGCGTCGCCGTGCCGCACAGGCACTCGTCCGCTGGCGCCACAAAGGCAAGCTCGCCGTTATCGACGGCGGCGAGCAGCTCGGGCGCCACGCCGGTTTCGTTGGCCTCGGAGCGGGCCTCGGCGGAGCGGGCACGTAGCGCCTTGGCCGACGTATCGGTTAGCGGCTCGTACTCCCCCACCGTCATGGCGGCGTTGCCGTTGACGTCGATCACCAGCATGAGCACGCCGTCGCGTGCGGTGTAATCGCCCTCGGCAAGCGACCACTCAACGTGCTGCTTGGCCCAGCTGAGCATGTTATGGGTAAGCGGCTCGCCCTGCACCAAGCGCTCGGACAGTGCGCGAATGTGGCGGTTGAGCATGGGTACCTTTTTGTTGGACATGCGCCAACGGCAGACAAGCGCGGGCTTGTCGAGCGTAAACTTCTCGACCGCCTCCTGATTGGCGCAAAAGTCCTCGTACGCACGCTGATCCTCGGCATTGCCAAACAGCTCGGCATCATCAATCTGGGGCATGGTTGTACCTTTCGTGTTAGTCATTCCGTCCTCTTATACCAAAAAGACGGCCCTCCAAACGGAGCGACCGTCTTTTGCGGAGATTATTTTGACGATATGGTCAGGCGACCGATCAGCTTAATGGGATAGAACAACATCCCATTAAGGGTTTTCCAAGTGCCCGAGATTGCCCCGAAAGAGGAGCGCCGCGTACTAAATGTACGCAAGCGACGGTTTGAGGGGCAAGGTCGGGTACTTGGGAAAGCCTCTAGTGCCTAAAATGCCTGGCACCCGTAAAGACCATCGCGATGCCATGCTCATTGCAGGCCTGGATGCTCTCGTCGTCGCGCTTGGAGCCGCCGGGCTGGATGATGCAGGTCACGCCGTGTGCAGCAAGAACGTCGACGTTGTCGCGGAACGGGAAGAACGCGTCGCTTGCACAGGCAAAGCCGCCCTTCTCCACGCCCTCGCGCTCGCAGAAGTCCTCGGCGCGCTCGCAGGCAAGCAGCGCAGAGTCAACGCGGTTAGGCTGACCCGGGCCCATGCCAATGCCGGCCTTGCCCTTGGAAACCAAGATGGCGTTGGACTTAACGCCCTTGCAGACCTTCCAGGCAAACTCGAGCTCGGCCATCTCGGCGTCGGTGGGCTTGCGGTCGGTGGGGAACGTAAAGGTCGCGGGATCCTCGGTCACGTGGTCGACTTCCTGCACCAGCATGCCGCCGTCGATGGAGCGCAGCTCCACCTGGGCGCCGTGGTCCACGCCGCCGGTGGCCAGCACGCGCAGGTTGGGGCGCTTGGCCATGCGCTCGAGCGCCTCGGCAGTGTAGCTCGGGGCGATGATGACCTCGACGAACTGCTTGTTCTGATCGGCAAAGTGCTCGACCAGCTCATAGGGAACCTCGCGGTTGCAGGCGATGATGCCGCCAAAGGCACTCTTGGGATCGCAGGCGAAGGCGCGGTCGTAGGCAGCCGTGATGTCCTCGGCAACGGCAGAACCGCAGGGGTTCTGGTGCTTGAGGATCACGCAGGCCGGCTCGTCGAACTCGCGGACCAGGTTCCAAGCGGCATCGGCATCCAGATAGTTGTTGTAGCTGAGCGGCTTGCCCTGGATCTGCTCGGAGCCAACGAGCGGGAACTGCGAGCTCGCGGTGTTCTCGCAGCCCTCGGCAAAGCGGTAGACCGTAGCCTTCTGCTGAGGATTCTCGCCATAGCGCAGGTCGTCGACCTTCTCCAGCGAGATTTCGAGCTTGGCCGAGGTGTCCGCCACGTCGCTTGCCTGGGCGGCAAGCCAACGGGAGATAGCCGTGTCGTAGGCGGCGGTAGTCTGGTAGACCTTCACCTGCAGGCGGCGACGGGTGGAAAGCGTGGTGCAACCACCGGTCTCGCGCATCTCGGCCAGGACGGCATCATAGTCGGCCGGGTCGGAAATGACGGTAACGCTCGCGGCGTTCTTGGCGGCAGAGCGCAGCATGGAGGGACCGCCGATGTCGATGTGCTCGATGGCATCCGCAAAGGTGACCTCGGGGTTGGCAACAGTCTTCTCGAACTCGTACAGGTTGACGACGACCAGGTCGATCAGCTTAATGCCGTGCTGAGCGGCCTCCTGCATGTGCTGCTCGGAATCGCGGCGAGCCAGCAGCGCGCCGTGAACCTTGGAGTGCAGCGTCTTGACGCGGCCGTCCATCATCTCGGGATAGCCCGTGAACTCCTCGATGGGGGTTACGGGAACGCCCGCGTCCTCGATAGCACGAGCCGTGCCGCCCGTAGAGATGATCTCGACGCCAAAGTCGTCAACCAGCGTCCGTGCGAAATCGACGACGCCCGTCTTATCGGTAACCGAGATCAACGCGCGTGCGATCTTCACATCAGATCCCATGCAGTCCTCCTGTCTGGTACGCCGCCGTGCTCTGTGAGTCGGTGATACGTCGATCTGCAGCGCTCGCGCAGCGGCATTGAAAATACTGATTCAATGTAGCGCATCGAGCGCGACGTTGCACCCCGCAACGGGCGCATGTGCAGAAAAAGCTTGCGAGCGGAGGGATGGGCATGGCACCGGGCACGGTGAGTTCATGGAACACAGGGGCACCATAATTAGATGCCAATAGCGTGGTAGAACTGTGCTCGATATGCATCCGCAAAAGAAAGAGGCACCATGGTCTCGCGGGTTCTCTACCGACCGTTTGATACCGAAGACTTCGACGCCATCGCGCTGATTCTGCAGCAGCTTTGGCATAACAATTCGGATAACGATGAGTACAACCGCCTCGAGGCCGCGTGCGACCTCGCCTATTGCCTTTCGTCTTCGACGTTTTCGCAGGTTGCCGTAATCGATGGTCAGGCGCGCGGCATTGCGCTCGCGCGTGCGGGACAGATTTCCGGCGCCACCGTTAAGGAACATTGGATGGATACCGAACGCGCACTGCTATCGCAAATGCGCGAGCTGGAGCCCGATGCCTGCGCCGAGTATCTCTCGCTTGTGCGCGCAACCATCCGAACCAACAACCGCCTGCTCGAAAGCAGCCCGTTGCCACACGACAACGAGGTCACGCTGCTTGCCGTAGATCGCGACGTCCATGGCCTGGGCGTTGGCTCGGTGTTGCTCGACGCTGCAGTCTCGTACCTGTCCTCGCGCGGAGCGACGAGGGCGCACCTGTACACCGACTCCAACTGCTCGTGGAAGTTCTACGAGCTGCACGGCTTTAAGCGCACGGCCACGCACCGCGCCAACCGCGAAGAGCGCCGCCACGACATGCCGCGCGAAAGCTTTCTCTACGAACTCGACCTAACAGCCTAGGCCCAGCAGCCATACCTAGTCATTTAGGAACGTCCCCAGTGACTAGTCGTTGGGGACAGTCTTCGTAGGTAGCGCATAAAAAAGAGAATGGGCTTCCCCCGACGGCTGTCGAGAAAAGCCCATCCCGTAATTTAGGACCGTTAGAACGTTCCGCCGCCGCCTCCGCCGACGCCGCCGCCTCCGCCGCCCGAGAAGCCGCCACCACCGCCGCCGCTCGAGCTATCGGAACTCGAAGCCAGCTCGCGGATGCTCTCGTGATACACATCGTTAAACGAATCGAGCGGCGACTCGGTACCGTAATGATGGTAGTACCACCAGTAGCAGGGGTAATTGTCGTAGAAGCCGTCGGCCTCGCGCACCTCGGGCGGCACGGCCTCGGCAAGCTGACGCAGCACTTCCTTGGAAACACCCAGCGCCGCACCCATCACCAGAAGTTTATTCCACAGCACCAGATCGCCGGGGACGGCTTCCTTTAGACGCGTGAAGTCCTCAAGCCAATGCTTAAGCGCCTTGCAGCGAGCCGCCACCTCGGCGCCCTCCGGCGTAAAGCGGCGGAACGTAAGGCCCACGCCAATACCTACCAGCACAATCGGCACCGAGATAACCGCGGCGATAATGTTCGCCTGTGCGCCGTCGGTAAAGAAGATGGATCCCACGGGAACAAAGGCGATCAGAATACCAAGAACCAGGCAAAACACCATTGCGACAATGCCGTCCGAGGCAACGTACTCGCTATCGGCCAGCTTGCCCTTAACGGTGTTCTGATAGTCCTCGAGCTTGTCGCCCACGGGCGTAGCGTGCTGCTTGACGTAGTGCTGCAGCTCGTCAAACGTACGCGAGCGATCGCCGTTCTCGTCGGGCTTAGCACCGGCAAAGAAGACCTTGAGCACCATGTGGTCAATACCCTTGGCCGACTTCCAGCCCGCATCACTCACCGTCACGCGATACGTCTGCTCCTCTTTCTCGCGCCCCAGCAGACCCTTCTTGGCCTTGGTCACGGTCGCCTGCTCCAGCTTGATCACACGGTCGTCGGTGAGCTTCATGAGCGTGGCGATATATGCCTGATCGGGCACCTCGTTCCAGCTCATGAGGGCCGAAAGCACGGCGGGATGGTCGGCCGAAGGCACATCGCGGAAATATTCGTCCTGGAAAAGCGGCTTGGGCTTGCGGCGGCGCAGCTTGAGCACAACGATTGTGCCGGTAAAGGCCACCGCCGCGACAACACTTAGCACGGCAAGCACGTTGGCAATCATGCGAGCGTGAGCGCGGCGGGCGTTAGCTTCGTCGGCCCATGCCTTCTCCTCGCTCAGGATTGTCGGCATGCGCTCCTCGCTCGAAGCGGAAAGCTGCGGTACCCAATCGCTGGGGAAGGCGATGCGCGCCTCGGCGAATTCGCCCTGATGCACGCAGGGGATGGTGTAGGTGACCATGGGCTCGTCCTCATCGAGCGATACGTCGCCCGTCAGCGGGCCGTGGCCCCATGCGCGGAAGTTATCGCCCTTGACGGCCGCCGTCCCGGCGGCGGCATTTGCAAAGTACACTTCCATCTCGACATCATCGGAATCCGCGGACCAGCCGTCGCCCACAAACTTCCAGTAGAGCTCGGCGGTATCGGCCCAGTTCATGACCGCACCGGTCATGGTGTAGCTCACGTAATAGATCGCGCTGTCGCCGCTCTCGTGGGGGCTGAACACCTTGATTCTTACGCCGCCGTCGGACTGCTCAACCGTGTAAACGCCGTCGTCGCCTTTGTTTGCGCTGTCGACCTTGTTAAACGCGGTGTCGTCTTCCTCGACGCTCAGCACATCGACGCCCGCCGCGCCGCCCTGCTGGTTGGTGCCTGTATTGATCTCCCAAAACACGCCGTTGATATCGTCATCGAAATCAAACTGGCGTCCCTCGACAACGGTCAGCGAACCATCGGCCTCAACCGTGGCGCCGATATAGGTTTGGGTCATGGAGTAGCCGTCGGCGTGCGCGACGACAGGCAGCAGCAGCAACGCAAGCGCGACGAGCACGCAGACGGAAGCGAATCGCGCAAACAGGCAGCGCTGCCGACAAGTATTGGCAACGGGGGCGTTCATAGGCACATCCTTTGTCTGTAAAACCAACATCGCCATTGTCCCACGTTTGCGGGCACACATGACGAATATCTGGGCCAACGGAACGTCAAATGGGACAAAAGTCCCACCCGCGGCCGGCACCTGGGGACGTTCCTTATCTGCCGGCAATCTGGGACACTCCTTGGCATAGCCCGCTCCGGCAATAGATACCACTTCATAGCTCCGTCACAGGTGTAGCGGCTTTGTGTTGCCGCACGCGCACTGATTGAGTCCGCGAGCAAGGGGCATAAAGCAGTTGAGCGAAAACGGTTTGCCCCTTTGCCGTTCGCTTGAGGATCATGTCCCCCTTTTCCGCGGAAACCCCGGCAGTTGCGAAGAGCTGCCGGGGTTTCTGTCGTTTGAGGGGTTGGGCTGGCGGGCGGCGATCGAGCTATCGAGCCGGTGGTCCGGCACGCGCAACGCGCGGCCTCGGCAACTTGCAGGCCACGGCAGCGTCTCCCCCACCTCACCCCGCGCTATACTCGTCCGCATGGATATCAACGCATGCAACATAGCAACACACGCCGCGGACGCACCAGCAACGGCAGCGCCCACCCCCGTCGTGGGCCGCTTTGCCCCGTCGCCCTCGGGCCGCATGCACCTGGGCAACGTGTTCAGTTGCCTGTGTGCGTGGCTTTCGGCCCGCAGCCAGGGCGGCAGCATCGTGTTGCGCATCGAGGACCTGGACGATCGCTGCAAGCGCCCGGAACTTGCCGCCCAATTGATTGACGACCTGGCTTGGCTGGGGCTTGAGTGGGACGAAGGCCCCTACTACCAGCACGATCGCCTGGACTTGTACGAGGACGCCCTGCACCAGCTGCAAGACGCCGGCCTCACCTATCCCTGCTTTTGCACGCGCGCCGAGCTCCACACCGCAAGCGCGCCGCACGCCAGCGACGGCACGCCCATCTACCGCGGCGCCTGCCGAGGCCTTTCTGCCGAGGAGGTTGCCCGCCGCAGCGTTCTGCGTGCTCCGGCCACGCGCCTGCGCGTGCCCACCGTCGACGACCTCGCAGACGATGTAATCGAATTCGTGGACCGCACGTACGGCGCCCAATGCGAAGCACTCGCCACCGAGTGCGGCGACTTTTTGGTGCGCCGCAGCGACGGCGTTTTTGCCTATCAGCTAGCCGTGGTGGTCGACGACGCTGACATGGGCGTCACCGAGGTCGTGCGCGGATGCGACCTGCTGGGCTCTACGCCGCGCCAGATCTATCTGCAGCATCTGCTGGGACTTCCCACGCCGCACTACGCACATATTCCGCTGCTCATGTCGCCGGACGGCCGCCGCCTTTCCAAGCGCGATCGCGACCTGGACCTGGGCGAGCTACGCGCACGCTTTGGCACGCCCGAGGCACTGCTGGGCTGGCTCGCCGGGCAAACAGGCATCGCGCCGGACACCACGCCGCGCACCGCCGAGCAATTGGTCGAGCACTTTAGCTGGGATGTTATCCACGCGCACCGGAAAAACATCACCATAACGGCCGAGTAGCCAAACGTCTTGCCGCTACGCAACATCCCAGGGCTGGAGTTCATCACCCAAGCGAACGATACAGTCGTAGAGCACGGTGTGGCGCTCGGCCGGGTTGGCATCCCGATGAAAATGGCCGTAGTACCAGCGCTTGTAGTCCAAGCGATCTTCCAGCTCATCGAAAAACGCCGTAAGTCGATCAACGCCGGGGCAATCCCAGCCGGGCGCCGGATAGAGCGTGGGCGAAAGCATGTGCGTAGAGCAGGTGTGGGTGATTACGTAGTCGACCTTCCAGCCCACGCTGTCGAGCTTTGTCCGTGCCTCCTCAAAGTTGCGCTCGTCCGGCAGCTCCTGTGGCCACCAGCTGGAATACGGAATGCGGTATTCCTTGTCCACGCTCGTGGCACCGCCCATGGTGAAGACCGTCTTCCCGTCGAGCTCGAAGACCTCCCCGCGCATGAGGCGGCGGATGGACGAAGTATCCGACA
>JAHAAK010000065.1 GCA_018376905.1 Collinsella sp.
TGTAGCGGGCCGACAGCTCCCCGGACAGCCTGACCCTCAGGGCCTCGACGGCGCGGGACTGGCCGGTCGTGCCGGCGGTGCCGCCGTTGCCGACGGCGGCCTGCCAGCCGACGTTCGAGACGTGGGCCTCGACGGACAAGGCGTTTGCAATCTGTTCTTGAGAGGTGGCTCCATCCACTTCAAGTGAGATTTTCAGCGCCTCAAGATTCAAGCCCCTACCCGTCGTTCCGGCAACCTTGCCCGAACCAACCGGATCCATCCAGCCAATATTCTGCACATGGGCAGAAACACTAACGTTTTTGACGGTGAGCTGATCGCTAGAGGCAGAGTCAGCGGCAGCGGCTTCGTTAGTCTCCCCCGATAAAACCTGCTGCGCGTCTTGAGGCTCGCAATCTACGGAGCCAGCATCCGATTCTTGACCCTCAGAGATCGGCTCAACTTGATTGGAAGAAGAGCCTTCAAGATGAAAGCTGCTTGAATCATCAGATCCGTCAATTGAATAATCGGCATATGCAGCAGTCACGGCCCATGATTGACTCATGAACAGCGCAACAACCACAAGTATAGAAACGGACACATCTAAGAGACGCTTCACGATTCCACCTTCCTTCGACTTCGACGGCGCTTATTTTATGACGACCGCCTGAGCTCCTCGTTGCGAGTATAGCGAAGCAATGCGCTGAGCTGAGTTAGAGACATAGCCAGCGAGTGAATCGGCAATGTAAACGGTACCTAGGGAGCGATTAAAGCCTCTTAAGACAACGGTGTGAGAGTTGGTATAGGTTCGATAAACCCTTCCGCCGTAAGCCTGGGTCGCATAGCAACTTCCCAGGTTTTGCATACCTATCGTTGACCAAATAATAACGGGATGTCCAGCTTCCAAGTACGAATAAAGGTCATAGAAACCAGTACCGGTCACATCGTAGGCTCGCAAACTACTGCCACTACTAATCAAGAAAGAATTAGCGGTATTGGTCAGTCCGGGAGCAGATATGCAGTTCCCATTCGAAGCGCTATGAGGATTGCCCCAAAACGCCGTAACAAAATCCCAACTGCTCTTAGGCATATACGCGTCTGCAATGACGGTTTTACCCAAACCAAATCCGTAATAGTTAAGCGCATTGGTCAATGCAACGGACTCGCAGCCAGTCGGAAGCTCAGGGTTCTGCATTGTACAAGGGACGTTGAGAACAACCGAATTCGGATGCAGCGGGCGGTCCCTGTACGCGCCGTCCGTCGGGCCCGGGGCCGCCGAGCCCTTCGCGAGGACGCGGACCTGGAGTGCCTCGACGCGGTAGCCGATGCCGGTCGTGCCGGCGCGGGCCCCGTCGCTGGCCCAGCCGAGCCAGCCGTAGTCCTGCACGTAGGCGCGGTACCACACGTCGTAGTACTCGGAGAGGTCGCCGGTCAGGCGCATCTTCAC
Organism: Collinsella sp.; assembly: GCA_018376905.1. Taxonomy (GTDB): domain Bacteria; phylum Actinomycetota; class Coriobacteriia; order Coriobacteriales; family Coriobacteriaceae; genus Collinsella. The sequence goes on from JAHAAK010000065.1 coordinate 1,424, forward strand.
GCACTCGACCGCCCTGCCCTGGCCGGTCGTGCCGGCCACGGCGCCGCCCGAGACCTCGTCCTGCCAGCCGACGCCCGAGACGTGGGCGCTGTAGGACAGGCCGCCGGAGACCGGCGAGGAGACCTCGGCGGCGATCGCCTCGACGGCGCGGGACTGGCCGGTCGTGCCGGCGGTGCCGCCGTTGCCGACGGCGGGCTGCCAGCCGACGCCGGAGACGTGGGCCCTGAGGCTGAGCGAGGGGACGGAGAGCTCGGCGGGGGCGCCCGTCGAGGGGGCGTCGCCGCCCTTCTCGACGAGGACGGCCTGGAGGGCCTCGGCCTGGACGCCGAGCCCCTCGGTGCCAGCGGCCTCGCCGTCCTTGGCCCAGCCGAGCCAGCCGTAGCCGGCCGCGTGGACGCGGTACCACACGTCGTAGCGCTCGGAGACGGGGCCGGAGAGGGACACCCTCACGGCCTGCACGGCGCGGCCCTGCCCCACCGTGCCGGCGTAGGAGGGGGCGGAGGCGGCGTCCTGCCAGCCGATGCCGGCCACGTGGGCCGCGACGGAGACGGAGCTCCCCTCGCCCGCCCCCTCGAGGGAGGCGCGCACGGCCTGGAGCGCGAGGCCCCTGCCGGTCGTGCCGACGTCCTCGCCGCCGCCCACCGCGGGCAGCCAGCCGCGCTCCGCGACGTGGCCCTGCAGGACGAGCGACGGGCCGGAGGCGGCGCCGGAGACGTAGGCCCCCTCGGCCGGGCCGGGGGCGGCGGAGCCCTTCGCGACGAGGGCGACCTGGACGGCGGTGAGGCCCGAGGCGCCGGACTCGACGCCGGAGGGCTCGCCGGCGCTCGCCCAGCCGAGCCAGCCGCGCGCGGAGTCGCAGGAGCGGTACCAGACGTCGTAGCGCTCCGCGAGGCCGCCGGACAGCTCGAAGCGGACGGCCTTGAGCTGGAGCCCGCCGCCCGAGGCGCCGAGCTGCGCCCCGTCGGAGCTGGCCTCCCCCTGCCAGCCGGAGCCCAGCAGCAGGCCGCGGTAGCAGACCGACCCGTCGGACTCGAGGTTGTCGACGGTCGCGGCGACGGAGCCCAGCACGGGCCCCCTCTCGGAGCCGAGCGTCAGGACCCCGCCCGAGAACGACGAGCCCGCCGGCGAGCCGGAGACGGAGAGGGACGACCCGGACAGGCGCTCGCCGGCGCCGCGGAAGGCCCCGCCGGCCGGCCCCGGCGCGGCGCCGCCCTTGGGGACGAGCACGACCTGGACGGCCTGGACGGCCTTCGACAGGCCGACCGTGCCCGCGGACGCGCCGTCCTTGGCCCAGCCGAGCCAGCCGTAGTCGGAGCAGTGAACGCGGTACCAGACGTCGTAGGACGAGGCGGCCTCGCCGGAGAGCCTGAACTGGAGCGCCTCGACCGCCAGGGAGCGCCCGGTGGTGCCGGCGGTCCCCGAGGTCCAGCCCTGCCAGCCGACGTTCGAGACGTGGGCCCTCACCTCGAGGGAGGAGGATCCGTGCCCGTACCAGGAGACGGAGCCCGAGAGGGCCTCGAGGGCGCGGCCCTGCCCGGTGGTGCCGGCCACGGCGCCGTCCGAGACGGCGCCCTGCCAGCCGATGCCGGCGACGTGGGCGCGGTAGGAGACCGAGGGGGGCTCGGAGGACCTGTCGACGAAAGGCGTGGAGGTGTCGCCCGGGGCGGGGTCGCCCTTGGGCAGGACCGCGACCTGGACGGCCTGGACGGCGCGGCCGTAGCCCGCCGAGCCGGCGTCGGCGCCGTCGCA
>JAHAAK010000029.1 GCA_018376905.1 Collinsella sp.
ACGGCGCCCCCGGGGCCCGCGAGGGGCCTCGGGGGCGTTCGGCTAGCTGCGGGAACGTCCTATCCGCTCAATGTGTTCGGCTGAGATCGGAAATCAACCTCTTTGTCTGTTTTAAGAAAAAGGACGATATGAAAGAAATAGGAGAATTTGTACCCTTTGGCTTGCTCTTTTGCAAACGTATTCCCAATACGTTTTAAACATGCGGCACTCGCCTTAAGGTCGAAATATAAACGGGGCGAGGCCGGACTACGTCACATACCGCAGGACGGGGGCACAGATCAGATTCACCTATCATGAATTCATCTGCGCGATAAAACTGCGCATGCAAATTTACCGCACTATGAACTACATCGTGCGGGACATGAAGGTGTCGACGACCCGCTAGCTTCACCCGCTTGAAAACACCCGCAAGCGACGGCAGCGCGAAAAGCAATTGGCCTCCGGCGAAACCTCTGCGGAGTTTTCGATCTCCGTATTTGTCGAACTGCCAGTTCTGCCACGCCGCCACTTCCTGCCCGCCGAGATCGTTCCTCAAGCCGCACAGCAGCCCGCCTTCTAAGACCTCAGAGTTCGCCATCGAAGGCGACCTGCCCAGACTCCTCACAATCGGCTTGCATGAGGCCCCGCGCTCCAACATCCTCTGGACCGTGTCCCTCTCGTACCTGGTGAGCGAGCCCGCCGTTGGCCCTCGGATGAAGCTACCGATCGAGACGGGGCGTATGATGGGCGGTCGCTGGAATCGCGCCCCACACCGCCTCCCCCATCGTGCGATAATCCTCTGCAGAAGTCACCGACAGCAGAGGGAGTTTGTGATGAAGGTTCTTTTGGTCAATGGCAGCTCCAAGGCAAACGGCAACACCGCCCGCGCACTCGCCGAGGTCGCCGAGCAACTCAATGCCGAAGGCATTGATACCGAGGTGTTTCAGCTGGGCGCCAAGCCCATTCGCGACTGCATCGGCTGCGGTCAGTGCGGCAAACTTGGCGGTCGCTGTACTTTTGACGACGACGTGGTGAACGAGCTCATCGCTGCCGCCGAGCAGGCAGATGGCTTTGTCTTTGGCTCACCTGTCTACTATGCGCACCCCAGCGGCCGCATCCTTTCGGCCCTCGATCGCGCCTTCTATGCGGGCGGGCATGCCTTTGAGCACAAACCCGGCGCCGCAGTCGCCGTCGCCCGCCGCGGCGGTACGTCGACGACTTTCGACGTGCTCAACAAGTACTTCACCATCAACCAGATGCCCGTGGTCGCCTCCACGTACTGGAACAACGTGTTTGGCGCCATGCCGGGTGAAGCTGCCCAGGACGCTGAGGGCCTGGCCACCATGCGCAACATCGGCAAGAACATGGCCTGGCTCCTGCATTGTATCGAGGCAGGACAGGCCGCCGGCATCGACGCACCCGAGGCCGATCGCGAGCGCACCAACTTTATCAGGTAGAACGGCGGGACATGAATATCCAGATTTTTGGCACCAAAAAGTCTTTCGACACCAAGAAGGCGCAGCGTTATTTTAAGGAGCGCCGCATTAAGGTGCAGTTTATCGACCTTAAGGAAAAGGAGATGAGCAAAGGCGAGCTCACGAGCGTGATGCAGGCGGTCGGCGGCATCGACAAGCTGCTCAACCCCAAAGCCAAGGACGAGGAGACGCTCGCGCTCATCCAGCATCTCACACCTAGCCAGCGCTTCGACAAGCTGCTCGAGAACCAGCAGGTTCTAGCCGAGCCCATCGTGCGCAACGGCAAAAAGGCCACCGTCGGTTATTGCCCCGATGTATGGGGAGCCTGGGAGTAGCCTGTGTTATTTGCCAGCGCGTGGGTATAAGAGCAGGCGTTTGGCATATGATTCAACTGTAAGCCATGTCTAACAAAGGAGGGCACATGCCCAACAAACCCGTGAAGATCATCATGCTTACCGGCTACCTCGGTGCCGGCAAGACCACGTTGCTCAACCACATCCTCGCCAACGACGGCGGCATCCGCGCCGCCGTGATCGTCAACGATATCGGCGAGATCAACGTCGACGCCAGCCTCATCGCCGACGGCGGCCTTTCCGAGACCGACGACCTCATCCCGCTCACCAACGGCTGCATCTGCTGCACGCTTTCGGATGACCTTGCCAACCAGCTGCAGGGCATCGCCGATTCGGGCAACTTCGATTACATCATCATCGAGGCCTCGGGCATTTGCGAGCCCATCCCCATCGCCTACACCATCTCGAGCTTCTGCGACGAGGCCAAGGTGGGCGGCGAGCCTAAGCTTGCGCTCGACAACATCGTGGCCGTGGTCGACTGCGCCCGCATGTACGACGAGTTCAACGGCGGTCGCGACCTGCTGGCAGAGGATATCGACGAGGACGACATCGAGAGCCTGCTCATCCAGCAGATTGAATTCTGCTCCACGCTCATCCTCAACAAAACCGATACCGTGAGCCCTGAGCAGATCGCCGAGCTCAAGGCTATCGTGCGCAGCCTGCAGAAGGACGCCGTGATTGTCGAGGCTCAAAACGGCGAGGTCCCCATGGAGGAGCTGCTCGACACCGACCGTTTCGACTTTATGCGCGCCTACAACTCCGCCGCCTGGATCGAGGCCATGGAGCATCCCGAGGAGCACGACGACCCCGAGGTGCTGGAGTACGACATCGAGACTTTTGTGTACTCGCGCCGCAAGCCGTTTGACCTGCAGAAGTTCACCGACTTTGTTGAGCAGGAGTGGCCCGACGAGGTCATTCGCGTCAAGGGTCCGCTGTGGCAGACTGGCGATCCGGACATGTGCTATATGTTTGAGCAGGCCGGCCACCAGATGCGCCTGATGGAGAACGGCCTGTTTGTCGATTCTGCGCCCGAGGGCGAGAAGCAGAAGATCATCGACGAGAACCCCGAAATCATGCAGATTTGGGACGATGAGACGGGCGACCGCATGACGAGCCTGTGCATCATCGGCCGCCACATGGACAAGGATGCACTCATCGCAGCCCTCGATGCCTGCCTGGCCGACTGGCACCGCGCCTAGGTTTATCGAGGCGGAATTGTCCGCCGTTACGTAACCGCCAAACCGCCACGAAGGTGCCTGTCCCCTTCGTGGCGGTTTTTCGTTCTGAACCAAGGAGATTCATGTTCAATATCGTGCTGTACGCGCCCGAGATTCCGGCGAACACGGGCAACATCGGCCGTACCTGCGTGGTTACCGGAGCCCACCTGCACCTGGTGGAGCCCCTGGGCTTTTCGCTCGATGACAAGACGGTGCGTCGTGCCGGCCTGGGCTACTGGCAAAACTTGGATGTGACGACGTATGCCGGCTGGGAGGATTTCCTTGCGCGCAACGACCTCTCCCCCGCCGATGGTCGCCTGCATCTGCTGACCAAAAAGGCACGCCGCACCTATGCGCAGAGCACCTACCGCGATGGCGACTATTTGGTCTTTGGCAGCGAGAGTTCGGGCATTCCCGAGCCACTGCTTGCTGCGGCGCCCGAGCGCTGCGAGCGCATCCCCATGCTGCGCGATTGCGACTCACTCGATAACGCCGAGGCTTGGGAGGCCCACGAGGAATCGCTGGGGCATACCGAGGACAGCCACGAGGCCATCCTTCAACAAGACATCTGCGGCAACTTCGTCAACCCGGACGACTACCGCATCAGCGCACTCAACCTCTCCAACAGCGCTGCCATCGTCCTCTACGAAGCTCTCCGCCAGGCAGGCTTTGCCGGCATGTGACAAAGGGACAGTCCCTTTGTCACATTCGATCGCCATAGAGTTAAACGTAATTAATCACTTTTACCTGGAATTAACTAGAATAAAATGAAGTTAACCCGAGACGCTAAAGGAGGGCATAGTGGAATACCTCGAAAACCCGTTTACCCCCAGTTTTGGTGAGGTTCCTGCCCATCTCGCTGGCAGACAACAGATTATTCGGGATTTGGACCGTGCCTTCTTGAGTCAGCGCAGGCGCCCAGAATTGACCTCGATCTTCTCAGGCGCGCGTGGAACCGGTAAAACCGCTCTCATGTCGTCGCTCGCGACAAGGGCGGAATCCCACGGCTGGATAGCCGTAAAGACGACCGCGCTCCCGGGAATGCTTGAGGAAATCGAGTTCGGGGCAAAACGTGCTGCCGGCCATCTTATCGACCCGTCCAACCACTTCGAAGTCACCGGTCTCGGAATTGCACCGCTCGGCAGCGTCGAGGTCAATCGCGTTCACGATGCTTCAACCTGGCGTTATCGCATGAGCGACATCATCGACCAGCTCAACGAGGCGGGCACCGGTCTGCTCGTCACGGTTGACGAGGTGGACCCGACACTCGACGAGATGATCCAACTCGCAGCCACGTATCAGCACTTTGTGACCGATGGGAAACGCGTCGCCTTGCTTATGGCGGGACTTCCCAACAACGTCTCTACGTTGCTGAACCACAAGACGGTCTCGTTCCTTCGCCGCGCCCAACAATATCATCTGGGTCGCATTGCCGACTATGACGTGCGCGAGGCCTTGATTCGCACAATCCAGGAAAACGATCGCCTGGCAGATGCTGAGGGAATCGATAGAGCCGTTCGCTCGATCTCTGGATTTCCCTTCCTATTGCAACTCGTAGGTTACCGTGCCTGGGATCTCACAAGCGATTCGAAGGAAATCTCGTCACGCGACTTTGACCTGGGAATCAAAATCGCGCGCGACGAGATGGACGACCGAATCCTCGCGGCAACCTATCGGGAACTCACTGCAGAGGACAAGCGATTCCTCATCGCCATGCTCGATGACGAGGAAGAATCCACCACCGCCGACCTCGTCGAACGCCTTAAGCGTTCGCCACAGCAGGTCTCCCGCTATCGACGCCGCATGATAGATGCCGGCATCATCGGGGAACGAGGACGAGGGCTCGTCGCATTTGAATTGCCGTTCTTCCGTGACTATCTCGCCGCTCAATGCGTGAAATAGGCATCAATGTGACAAAGGGGTAGTCCCTTTGTCACATTGCCTATAGGTAGCGGCCGGTGATGCTTGCGGAGCAGGCCGCGATGTCGCCCGGCGTGCCGGCGCAGACGATTTGCCCGCCGGCGTCGCCACCGCCTGGGCCCATGTCGATCACGTAATCGGCGTTACGGATAAGGTCGAGATCGTGTTCGATCACGATAACCGTGGCGCCCTTGGCAACAAGACCGTCAAACACGTTCAACAGCACCTGGACATCGAGCGGATGCAGGCCGATCGTGGGCTCGTCGAACACGAATACAGCATCATCCTGCACGCGGCCCATCTCGCTCGCAAGCTTAAGACGCTGCGCCTCGCCGCCCGAAAGCGCCGGTGTGGGCTCGCCAAGCGTGAGATAACCCAGGCCCAGGTCGTGCAAGGTCTGCAAGCGCACCTGAACTTTTTTGAGTCCCACCGTAGCGTCGAGTGCCTCGTCCACGCTCATATCCATAAGCTGCGGCAACGTAAGCAGACTGCCATCCTTGCCTTCGCGATGGATATGCGAGGCGGCCTCGGCGTAGCGCGAGCCGCGACATGCCGGGCAGACGATCTCGACGTCGGGCAAAAACTGCACGTCGAGCGATATCGAGCCCGTGCCATCACACGTAGGGCAGCGCAAGGCGCCGGTATTGTAGCTAAAGGCGCCCGCCTTGTAGCCGGCTGCCTTGGCCTCGGGCGTACGGGCGAAGGCGCGGCGCAGCTCATCATGGATGTCGGCATAAGTCGCCACCGTCGAGCGCACGTTGGCGCCGATGGGCGTGGCGTCAATCAGGTTGGCGCGTGCGATGCCCTCGGCGTCGACCCTGCGCACATGGCTTGGCAGGCGCGCGCCAGTTGCCTGAGCCTTGAGTGCAGGGATGAGCGTCTCGAGCACCAGGGTTGTCTTGCCCGAACCCGAAACGCCCGTCACCGTGACAAGGCGACCGCGCGGTATATCGACTTCGAGCGGTTTGACGGTATGGATGACATCGGTCGCCATGCGGATATGGCCTTGATCGAACATTTCGTCGTCAGCCACCCGCGGGCGCAAACGCTTGGGGTCTGCGCGCAAAAACGGTGCGATGCGGCTGCCCTGCGATTGTTCGACCTCGTCAACCGTACCAGCGGCGATCACATTGCCGCCGCCTGCTCCGGCAACGGGGCCCATCTCAACCAGATAATCAGCCTCCGCCAACACGCGCGTATCGTGGTCGACAACAACCACGGTGTTGCCGTCGCCCACTAGGTCGCGCATCACACCCACCAAGCCGTCGACATTGGCAGGATGCAGGCCAATTGAGGGCTCGTCCAGTACATAAAGCACACCCGTCGATCGGTTGCGCACCACGCGGGCGAGCTGCACGCGCTGACGCTCACCCGTGGAGAGCGTGGCACCGGCGCGATCGAGCGAAAGGTAATCGAGACCCAGGTCGACCAGACGACGAGCCGTGCCCAAAAACGAATCGCAGATATCCGCTGCCATGGGCCGCATCTCGGGCGGCAAGGATGCGGGCACCCCGCGCACCCACTCAATCGCATCACCAAGCGTCATGGCCGCCGCCTGTGACAGATTGATACCGCGCACCTGGGGCTGGCGCGCAGCCTCGGAGAGACGCGTACCGTCGCAATCACGGCATGGGCCCTCGCGCAAAAAGCGCGCAACGCGTTTTAAGCCCTTATCGTCCTTGACCTTGGCGAGCGCATTCTCGACGGTATAGACGGCGTTGTAATAGGTGAAGTCGAGCGGCGTGGCACCCTCGCCGTTTTTGGGAACGTAAAGAATGTGCTTCTTAACCGCCGGGCCGTGGAACACGATGTCGCGCTCTTGAGGCGTGAGCTGGTTAAACGGCACGTCGGTACGCACGCCCATCTCGCCGGCCACTTGCTTCATCAGATCCCACATGAGCGTACCCCAGGGAAGCACTGCGCCCTCGTTGATGGTCTTTGACTCGTCGGGCACCAGGCTCGCCTCGTCCACCTCGCGCATGACACCGGTGCCGCCGCAGGTAGGGCACGCACCACCGCTATTGAAAGCCAAATCCTCGGCACTCGGCGCGTAGAACTCGCGGCCGCACGTCGGACACGTGAGCGACAGGCCTGCGGCCACGTTAAGGCTCGGCTCCAAACGCGCCCCGCAATGCGGGCATACGTGATGGGCGCAACGGCTAAAGAGCAGACGCAGGCTATTGTTGAGCTCGGTCATGGTGCCAAAGGTAGAACGCACGCCCGGCACGCTGGGGCGCTGATGCAATGCGAGCGCCGCCGGCACGTGCAGCACCTCGTCCACCTGGGCATGTTCGGCCTGCGTTAGACGACGGCGGGTATAGGTGCTTAGCGCCTCCAGGTAGCGACGCGAGCCCTCGGCATAAAGAACCCCCAGCGCCAGCGAACTCTTGCCCGAACCCGACACGCCGGCAATACCCACGAGCTTTCCCAGCGGAATATCGATATCGATGTCCTTGAGGTTATGTACACGCGCGCCACGCACCTCGATAGCCCGCGGGCTCATCTTCTGTTCCATCACCTTTATCACCCTACTCATGCCATAAAATGCGATCTCGAATGTACGCGCCCAGCATGGGCACGGTAAACCGGACGAGGCCGTATCCGGCAGCCTCGATGACTCGCTCGCGAATCAAGCTTGCGCGATATTTACTCGCCCAGCTCTGGGTGCGATCGCAACGCTCAATGATATCCGCCATGCGCGTCGGTTTGCCCTCGTCAACCGCCATGGCCTCGATAAAGAGGCGTTGCGGACTGCGAAGCCCGTAATACAGGGGCGCGTCAACTGCTTCGTAGAACTCGGAGACGGCATCCGCATGGCCATCCTCGACATCGCGCCTTTCGATGACCTGCGAGCCACGCCGGACAGCAGACCGCCACATGTAATATCCCACCAGCTGAACCATATAGGGATGCCCCATGCTCTTGTGTGCCGCAAGGTCCGCCGTCCCCGCGTCAACGTAAAGACCAGCGTTTTTGACCGTCTGGATATATGAATCGCGCACCTCGGGCAAAGAAATCGCCCCCAGCGTACGCTGCTGGGCACGCCGCAAAAACGTCACGCTCGGCTCTTCGAGCAGATCGTCAACCATACTGGGTAAGCCGGCAAACACCAGCGCAAGACCACGCTGGTCGCTATCGGGCAAGCCCGTGGCATCCTGGTCTCCGAGCACCTGCTGATAGAGAACGGCAAGAGCCGCCAGTTCCTCGATAGACGCCGATTGTGCCTCGTCAATCGCAAACAGTATGCCCTTGCCTGGACCGAGCCTCTTGAGGCGCTCGTTGACCAGCCCTCGCAACGTCTCGCCCTTTGCTCGCGCCGCCTCGACCGACATCCGACCAAACGACGGACCGAACTCCATTGACGTCACAACGGGTTTATTCGAGCGAAGCGCATCGGCCAAGCGGTCGCATAAGCCAAGCGACGCGGAATCGGAGACAACCGCCCATCCGCGCTCGCTGGCTAGACGTTGCAGCTCCCGCAGGAGAACCGTCTTGCCGCAGCCGCGATTTCCCGTAATGAGCATGAGCCTGCCCGGCGCTCCAGCGCCGTTGTCGAGTCCTTCCTCAAAATCTTCGATGACCGACTCGCGACCAATGAGCATCGGAGGCCGCTTGCCTGCCGTTGGCTTAAAGGGATTTGGATTCATGTCGGCCTCCTCGGATTGGCAAACGCTGCCTATAGTTATACCAACTTATACCGAGTTATACCAACAGCAGGTGACAAAGAGGCCGCCCTTCTATCACCTATGGCAGAAGAACTCTGCGTCTGCTGCTCGCCAGGGGCGGAAGGTGGCGGGATCGATCTTTACGTGCGCCGCGGCGGGCACGTCGTACCATTTGACCGTGTAACCGGCGCCGTGAGAGCAAAAGACCGAGTCGGGCGTGTTGGGCAGATCGGCCTCGGGCTCATAGGCGGCCGTCTCGATTACGCGCTCGGCATCATGGCAAGCCGAATAGCCGGCGAACTCCAGGTACAGGTGACCGCGACCGCTCGTGTAGGCAGCCACCTCCAGCGCATAATCCTGCACTTCGGATGCCGGCACGCGACCCGCAAGCTTCGCCCGGTCGCCTGTTATCGTCGGCGGCTCGTACTCGGCACCCATGCGCGTGGCATCCGAGAGCGCCCGGCCCACGCACTCCCCCGGCACCTCGAGCTCAAAGCGGTACCACGGCTCCAACAGCACCGCCGCGCCAGCCTCACGCGCCTGCATGAGCCCCTGGCGAATCGCGCGGTACGTGGCCTGGCGAAAATCGCCGCCCTCGGTGTGTTTGGCATGCGCACGGCCGCCCGTAAGCGTAATGCGCGCATCGGTGATGGGCGAGCCGGTCAGCACGCCCAGGTGATCGCGCTCCATGGCGTTGGTGAGCGCCAAACGCTGCCAGTTAAGATCGAGCTCGTCGGTCGAGGTCACGGTGCCAAACTGCACGCCCGAACCCGCTGGCAACGGCTCCAGGCGTAGATGCACCTCGGCATAGTGGCGCAGTGGCTCAAAGTGGCCCACGCCCTCGACCGGCTGCGAAATAGTCTCCTTATAGAGAATGCCGCCGGGCTCAAACTCGACCGCAAGGCCAAAACGATCGGCAAGCACGCGCTGCACGACCTCGAGCTGCACCGCTCCCATGAGCTGCAGATGTATTTGTTCAAGATGCGTATTCCAGCTTACGCCGAGCATGGGATCCTCGTCGGCAAGCTCGGCCAGCGCTTGGAACACCGTATGGACATCGTGCTCGTTCGGCAGCACCGTATAGGTGAGAACCGGCGCAATGACAGGTGCATCGCCCGCGGGCTCCGCGCCCAGGGCGTCCCCCGGGCGAACGTGCGCAAGGCCCGTCACGGCACAAATACCGCCAGCAGCAACTTCTTGGGCAAGCTCATACTTCTCGCCGTTATAGATGCGTACCTGATCGACCTTCTGCTCCCATGCCTCGGCACCGGAACGTCCGCCAATCATCTGCTTGGCATGCAGCGTGCCGCCGGTCACTTTAACCCATGCCAAGCGCTCACCGCGATCCCCGCGGCTGACACGATAGACGCGCGCGGCAAACTCCGGGTGCCATGCCTGTTCGCGCATCAGCGCGCATATGCCATCCAGCAGTTCGTCCACGCCTTGGTCCTTGAGCGCCGATCCGGCAAAGCAAGGAAAGAGCTTGCGCTCGGCAACCATGCGCGACAGCGTCGCGGCGGAAAGCTCACCCGCCTCAAGAAACTCCTCGAGCGCCGCCTCGTCCAACGCAGCAGCGTCCTCCTGAACGGAGCCGCCCGCCAGCAGTTCGTTGGCATCCAGGCAGCCTTCGGAAAGACGCTGCCCAAGCTGTGCCAGCAAAACATCGCGGCCGGGATTCTCCAAATCGATTTTGTTGATATAGATGAACGTCGGGATCTCATAGCGCGCGAGCAGGCGCCACAGGGTTTCGGTGTGCCCCTGTACGCCATCGTTGGCGCCCACAACTAAAATCGCGTAGTCAAGCGCGCGCAGCGTGCGCTCCGCCTCGGCAGAAAAATCGACATGCCCCGGTGCATCCACGAGCATGACGTGGGTATCGCCATGGTCGAGCACGGCCTGCGACGAGAAAATCGTGATGCCGCGCTCGCGCTCGATCGCGTTCGTGTCCAGATGCGAATCGCCATCGTCCACGCGGCCGCGCTTGCGAATGCGACCAGCGTTGAACAGCATGGCCTCGGCCAACGTGGTCTTGCCGGCATCGACATGCGCCACAATTCCAACGACCGCTTGTTTCGACATGGCTCTCCTCTTATTGCAAGCCCATCGCACGCGGCAACGGGCGTTCACGCTCCACACTGGATGATACAATTTACGGGCCGGCGGGCGAAGCGGGCCCTATCCCCCGACCGAGCTCATCGCTCCGCGTTGCCGCGCGGCGATTTTCGTAGGTTCGCGCCTTGCGAAAGCCGGCTTGCAAATCAGCGCAGCGAACGAAAATGGCCCCACCCGGGACCATTTTCGTTCGTGCGAATTGTTGACACGTGCCCCTACTCTTACGCCTCACGCAGCCAGTCGAACGCAACACGCGGCGTGCCGTCCGACACATACACGACGCCGGCACGCTCGAACCCCGCCTTAATACTCGCGCCCTGCATGGGCAGGTTGTCCTGATGCGTGTCGATGCGCAGGTGATCGGCACGCTCCTTGGCAAAGGCAAACATCGCAGCCGCGATACCGTGCACGGTGCCATCGGACGCCACACGGTGCAGCACGGCGTACGGAGTGTCGCTGCGCCATTGACCATCCTCAATTACGTCATAGCACTCGTCCGGGCCCGGCAAAAAGGCAAACGTCGCCACCACGCGGCCATCGACTTCGCACACATAGCTGCCACCGGCGGCGATATCGGCAGCCAGTTGCTCGGCAGAAGGCGTGCCCTCGGGCCACTGTGTGGCGTTGCCATGCGCGCGCATAAAGGCGCGGGCCGCGTCATAGATAGCCATGACGGCGGGAATGTCGGTATCGAGGGTTTTTCTGATCATCACGCAGCGACCTCACGTTTATTGGTATCACTTTGATTGGGCAATGATACCAGCGTTTGGAGAGGGGCGCGATGCAGATGGGGAGCAAAAAGCGAGCCGCCTGGTCAAAAGCAAAAAGCGAGTTTTTGAGCACTGCCACCGGCGGCGATATGAGCGACCTGTTTGCACGCGAGGACGAGCGCCGCGACGCCCTGGACGCCGAGCGCGATGAGGCCTGGCGCTACAAGTCGTGCGAGCGCAAAAACCGTTACGACACGCGCGCCGAGGCCGAGGCCGTTATGGCCGACTGCGAAAACCGCGGGCGGCGCGGTTTGGCCTGCTACAAATGCGAATACTGCGGTGGCTGGCACCTGACGTCGCACCCTTGGAAATAGACCCCGCATCGGCACGGCACTGACGGAGCGCCAACCATCGCACGCAAGCTACGGGCGCGGTGGCACCAAAACATCGTAGCGAACGGCCTTGCCCGCAAGTTGATAGCTCGGCTTAACGCCGGCAAGCAGTGGCCCCTTCACCGGCCGCTTGATAACGACCTTGCGCGGGTGCACCGCAAGCGCGGCTTCGACCAGCGCCTCCTCATCGGCACACGGCTGTTCCAGATGATGCAAAAGTTGGAACTTCTTTTTAACCGCCGCGCTCTTGGTGCGCTCGGGAAACATGGGGTCCAGATACACCACGTCGGGAGCGGCGAGCTCGCCCTGCTCGATCAGCTCAGCTGTATGGCGAAGACCGGCAATGCTGTCCTCGCCGGCATGTAAGCGCATGCGTGCCACGGCTGTCGCAAGCGCCGGATCATCTGCCGCACGATCCAAGGCATCCTTGAGGAGCGCCGCGATCACGCAATCCTGTTCATACAGATCGACGGTAAAGCCCGCGGTCGCCAGCAGCAGCGAATCCTCGCCAAAGCCTGCCGTGGCGTCAATCGCCCATGGGCTCTCGATGCCTTTTGCGCGCGCAGCCTTTACCAGCAGCTCTTGCCGCAGACGGCCCTGCTTGAGCCGCGGCAGCATGCGGTCAAAATCGGCGCGCAGCTCCATCGTGCCGTCAGTGAGCGTGAGGCCCTCGGGCTTCCCGGTCAGCTCAAGCCCCGCGGCCCGAACAACAGAAAAGGGATCGACAACGCCCATGGGTACTCCTTAACAAGCAAAACGAATACGTGAGCGCCGTTTATGCCGGCACCCAACCGTCCGCTATTGTCCCACATGCGACATGGCCCACAGCATCCCAATGCAAAGCACCGCCATCAATCCCGTGCACACGGCAGCGATCACAGAATCACCCATGCGCCTTCCCAACGACCGCGGCTCACGCACTTGCCCTGCTCCGTACATCATGGCTCCTCCTTGAGGCCAACTCCTTGTTACGGCCTCATCATCTCAGCGCCGCACATGAGCTGCCATCGATTTGGCTTACGTCCAGCTTTCCCTTTTGAAAGGTTGGGTTGGGCCGCGCGGGCTCAAAGCGCTTTCAGGCGCATGCATCGCTGCGTTGAACTACAATGTGCTTCACCATATGTGCAGTACATTGGGTGCGCCAAGTTGGCGTACTCGTATCGAAAGGACCAGCCATGAGCTTCACTCGCAAGACTCTCAAAATCCTTGCTCTCATCTACTTTGTTTTGGGTATCGCCAGCCTCGTCACCGCCGGCGTCGGTATCGCCACGGGCGGTCTCGATTCCACGTACGGTTCGTACGCCACGCTCGCGGCGGTCGTGCTTATCGCCAAGGGTCTCGTCGACCTTGCCGCAGGCGTCGCCGGTATCAAGGGCGCCAACAAGCCTTCGCAGGTGGACGGCGCGTTTAAGCTCGGTATTGTTGCCGCGGTCGCCACGCTTGCCCAAGCGGTGCTCACGCTTCCCGCGTTTGGCGGCGACGCCATCAACTTTGGCGCCTTTGTCATCGTGGTGTACGACCTGTTCTTTGTTCAGCAGGCACACGCCGTTAAGGCCGAGAACAAGGACCGCCTGTAGGCACCTGTCTCCCATAGCCCCTGCTATCAAGCAGCTAAAAAGGGCCGATCGCGCATCTCCGCGGTCGGCCCTTTACGTTTGCCCAGATAAAACCTACCAAAATAAACCTGTCCCTTTTTGGCAGGTTGTTAGCTGTGGCGGTACTCGGCGATGATGAAGTCGATGTCAGTCTGAAGGGTATCGAGGTTTGCCAGGCGCTCTTTGTCGGCGGGGCGCGTGCGGTAGTAGTACGGCGTCATCTGGAACACCGCCTCGATGTCCGCCTGGGTCTGAAGCGTAATATTCGCAGACACCCGCTGCGTTCCGACCAACTCGAGCTCGGTGGTCTGCGGCAGCTTCTCGTCATTAAGATATGGCGTGTCGTAGAGCACCTCCTTGAGCCCAAACAAATGACGGGCACCCGGCACCACGGTATAGAGTGAGCCCTCTGGCGCCAGCACGCGGGCAAACTCACGCTCGTTAAAGGGAGCGAAGAGCTCGGTCACCATATCGAAGGCGCCGTCCGCCACGGGGATGTCCTTCATGTTGGCCACGAAATAGGTCGCATCGCCGCGCTTGGCGGCCAGGCGCACCATCTCTTTGCCCAAGTCGAACCCGTAAGCGCCCACGCCCGGCACCGCGCCCATGGCACTCGTGTAATAGCCCTCGCCGCAGCAAATATCGAGCAGCGTCATGGGGCCGCTCGTAGACGCAGCACGCCCAGACACCTGCTTGCGCACCAGCTCGACCATCGCATCGCGCAACGGTGCGTAGTATCCGCGGTTCAGAAAGTCACGACGGCTGCGTGCCTGCGACTTGGGATCGCCCATGGAGTCGCCGCTCTTGGACGAGCGCAGCAGATATAGATAGCCCTCGCGCGCACGGTCAAACCGGTGTCCGCTCGCGCATGCAGCACCGCGTTCATTGTCCACCAACGGCTCATGGCAAACGGGACACAACAACATGGCAACTCCTTAGCGCGAACAACACAACGCACACCATTGTCGCACGCCTTCCCCACCTAGTCATTGGGGACGTTCTTGAATGACTAGTTAGAAGAGATAAGGAGTGTCCCCAGCTGCCGACAGAAAAGGAACGTCCCTAAGTGCCGACTGGTTGCATTAGGAGTATCATCGTCTGCGCAAATAAGCACGATATAGCATGTTAGAGATTGAGAGCGTATGGCTGATACCGCATCTAAGCACATCGATATGACCACCGGCTCGCTGTGGCGCAATATTCCCCTGTTCGCCTTCCCCGTGGCCGCCACGAGCATCTTGGAGCAGCTGTCGAACCTCATCGCCACGGTCATTATCGGCAACTTCTCGGGCGACCAGGGAACCCTCGCCATGGCGGCGGTCGGCTCCAATGTTCCGCTTACCAGCCTTATGCTCAACCTGTTTATTGGCATGTCGCTTGGCTCCAACGTGGTCATCGCCAACGCTATCGGCCGCGACGATCAGAACATGGTCAAACGCGCCGTCCATACCTCGATTTTAATGGCGCTCGTGGGCTTTATCGTCATCGCGCTGGGCGAGATCTTTGCCGAGCCCATGCTCGCCGCCCTCAACGTTCCCGCCGAAACCATGCCGCTCGCTTCGCTCTACCTGCGCGTCTTTTTGCTGAGCATGCCCTCGATCTTGCTCTACAACTTTGAGGCTGCGATCTTCCGCTCCGTCGGCATCACCCGCATGCCGCTGCAGGCGCTTGCCGTGTCCACCGTCCTCAACATTGGCCTGGACCTCATCTTTGTCCCCGCACTCCACTGGGGTGTCGCGGGCGTCGCCATCGCCACCGCCATCGCCTACACCGTCAGCGCCGCCACACTCTTTATCCGCCTGCTCAAGACCGACTCCGTCGTCCGCGTCACCCCACGCGACCTGGCTATCGACCCCGTCGCCCTCAAGCGCATCGTCAAGATCGGCCTGCCAGCCGGCATCCAAAGCGCCGTCTTTGCCGTAGCCAACATCATCATCCAGTCCGCCATCAACAGCCTGGGCACCGAGGTCATGGCGGCATCGAGCGCCGCTATGAGCTTGGAGTACGTATGCTACAACCTGCTCAACAGCTTTAGCCAGGCGTGCACCACCTTTGTGGGACAAAACCACGGTGCCCGCCAGATCGATCGCTGCACCAAAACGCTTAAGGTCTGCCTGGTCGAAGGCGGTATCGTCGCGCTCACCACGATCATCGTTATTGTCGGCCTGGGACGCGAGATCTTGTCGCTGTTCAACAGCGACCCCAACATCGTCTCGATCGGCTATATCCGCGTGTGTTCGATCTTCCCGGCGTACGCCTTTAGCATGTTCTACGAAAACATGTCAGGCTACCTGCGCGGCTTTGGTATCTCGCTCACGCCCGCCCTCATCACCATGATCTGCGTCTGCGGTATCCGCTTCTATTGGGTGTTCTGCGTGTTCCCGCGCTTCCGCACCTTTGCGAACATCATGATGGTCTACCCCATCAGCCTGGGCACCACGGCGTTCTTTATGGTCGTGGCGGTGCTACTCTGCCACCCGGCACGCACCTATCGCGCCACCCAAGCCAAAGCGACAGCCCGCTAAACACCGCACTCAACGCCACGCCAGTCATTAATTGACAATATGCGAGCTCATATAGTCGATAAAGCGCCTTGTGGCGATAGGCATGGTGTCCCAGCTGCGCCAGGCCGCCACCACGTCGCGCGAGGGGGCATGCACGATGGGCCGCACACGAATATCGGCTCGCATGCCCTCCACAGTACGACGGTAGAGCATGCTCACGCCTAGGCCCTCCTCCACCATCGCCATGATGGTGTAGTCGTCGGTCACCTCGCTCGTCACGTGCGGCGACAGCCCATGCGCCGCAAATGCATCGAGCACCAGGCTCTGTTCGCCCTCATCCAGCAGTACAAACGGCTCGGACGCCAGGTCGGCGAGTGTCACCTTTTCCTTTGCCGTCAGCGGATGCGCGGCCGGCAACAATGCCACCAACTCGTCGTGATAGACCACGCGCCTCTCGAGGCCAGCGGTAAACCCGCGTGCCGTAAAGCAAAAATCGACCACGCCATCGTGCACCCATTGGGCGTTGCGCGTGTAGTCGCCCTGCTTAAGGGTAAAGCGTACGCCCGGGTGCAGCGCCCCAAAGTCGCGGATCACACGCGGTAACACGGTTCGACTCACGTTGGTAAACGTCGCGATGCGAATATCGGTCGACGAAAGCCCCAGCAACTCCTGGCGCTTGCCCTCGAGCTCAGCCTCGGCAGTCACAATCTGGCGCAGATACGGCAGATATTGTTTACCGTCGCGCGTAAGCGAAACGCCCTGCTTACCGCGCTCGATAAGCGTGGTACCCAGCTCGCGCTCGAGTGCCTTGACGGCCTGGCTCACCGCACTTTGCGTATAGCCCAGCTCGTCCGCCGCGCCCTTAAGACTGCCGCGATCGACCACCATACAAACAATCTGATACCGCGATGCCATCGCACCTCCACATCAATGCAGCCGTAAAACGTTTTGCCAGGGCTTTTTCTGCCAACATTAGTATTTCTTAATCATACTGAAGATACATTCGCTTTACTACATCCACATCTGGGAGCAGAATCCTTTTTGCGAAACCGTTCTGTAACAAAAGGAGTCCCATGGATCGCAAAAAAGCAATCGCGCTCTCATTTTCCGTTCCCGTCGCATGGGGCTTTTCGTATCCCCTCATGAAGATCGGCATGGACAGCATGAACGCCACGAGCATCGTCGCGCTACGCTGCATCATCGCCTTTGTGGTCTGCCTGCTGCTCTTCCACAAGCACGCGTTGCGCATCAACCGCGACCTTATGGTCCGTGCCGCCATCATCGGCGCCATTATGGCAACCGAGCTCACCTGCATGTGCCTGGGCTCCAGCCTCACCTCCGCCTCCACCGCCGGCTTTTTGCAGAGCCTGACGGTCGTGATCGTGCCGTTTGCCAACGCCGCCCTGCTGCGTCGCGCCCCCGAGCGCAAAGTGCTCGTCGGCACCGCCATCGTCACCTGCGGTATGTTGCTGCTCTCGGGCGCAGACTTTACCAGCCTGAATCCCGGCGCGATCATCATGCTGCTCTCGGCCTTTATCTATGCCAGCCACATTATCGTGGCCAAGCGCTTTGTCGAAGAAGTCGATCCGCTTGCTCTGGGCGTTTGGCAGCTGGGCTTCGGCGGCTTGTTCTCGGGCATCGCCGCATGCGTCTTTGGCGGTTTCACACTTCCCAGTACGCCCAGCGAGATCGTGGTCGTCGTCGCGCTCGCACTCATCTGCTCTGCCTACGGCTTTATCACCCAGACGCTCGTGCAGCCCCACGTACCCGCCGAGACCACCGGCTTCGCCTTCTCGCTTGAGCCGGTCTGCTCCGCTGTCTTTTCGTTCTTCTTGGTTGGCGAGGTCCTGAGCCCCATCGCCTTCTTTGGCGCCGCCCTCATCCTAACCGGCGTCATGGTGGCAACCGTCGAGCTTCCGCGCCTCCGCGCACATGAACAGGCTCGCATGGCAGGAGCGCCCGAGCACGTCTCGTAGACCCCGCTCTTCATACAGCCGTGGCATAAAGGCAACCGGTGCGCCTTTACAATAGATGCCAACAGAGCATCTGCCATAAAGGAGCCCCATGGACACCGCGACCCGCGACCGCAACATAGCAACTTGGTTGGGCGATGCGCCGCAGCCGGTACGTGACACTACGAACCAGCTGCTCGAGCGCATCGCCCTCTTGCGTGCCGAACAGACCATCTACCCGGCACAAGACGACATCCTCAATGCCCTCGCCTACACGCCGGCCGACCAGGTCAAGGTTGTCATCTTAGGTCAAGACCCCTATCACGGACCCAACCAGGCCATGGGGCTGTCGTTCTCGGTCCCCGCAACGCAAACCAAGTTGCCGCCGAGCCTGCGCAACATCTATAAGGAACTCAAAGCCGATCTGGGTTGCCCCATCCCCGCCACGGGAGACTTGACACCATGGGCACAGCAGGGCGTCCTGCTCCTCAACACTACGCTCACCGTGCGCGAGCATGCCGCCAACTCGCACGCCAAACTGGGCTGGAGCACGCTCACCGACTACGTTATCAAACGCTGCTGCCAGCTGCCCCAGTCGGTCGTCTTTTTGGCATGGGGTCGCTTTGCCCAGCAGATGGTTGAAGGCAAGCTCGCCGCAACCGGCGCGGGCAAGGCAACCGGCAAGTTCTGCCTGGCCTCTACGCACCCCTCGCCGCTTTCGGCCAACCGTGCCACAGCAGAACTCCCCGCCTTTATGGGGTCGCGTCCCTTCTCGGCAGCCAATCAGCTACTCGAACAGCACGGCTCGACCCCCGTCAACTGGACTTGCCTCGGCTAAAAGTCGATACATCAAAAATGCGCCCGACGGCTTTCCATCGGGCGCATTTCCTATTCGGGCCAAATAAATTGTGTGCGGCCGGCCTCGCCGCCATCGATTAGCAGACTCTGCCCGGTCATAAACCGGTTGGTCACGCCCACAAAGTAGATCCACTCGGCGATCTCTTGGGCGGTGGCCCAGCGCTTAAGCGGCGTGAGCTCCATAATCTGGTTCCACAGGTGTTCGTCTTCCATCACGCAACGGTTGAGCGGCGTGATAACGCCGCCCGGGTCCACACTGTTGGCAATGGCCTGCGGTGCCAGGCGGTTTGCAAGGTTCTTGGTGTAGGCGATAACGCCGCCCTTGCTGGCAGCATAGGCAGGAAACTCCGATCCCGTATGCCCGCTCGCCGACCCCACATTGACCACGGATTTGATAGCCGGCGCCGGCTTGGCGGCAAGCCCCTCCCCCGCAAAGGCGTAGCGCTCGGTCACGTTGATGGTGCCATACAGGTTGGCGGCGATGTCGTCAGCCGAATCCTGCGTACCGGCAACGTTCACGATCACCTGGGGTTCAAGATCGTCTGGAAACGCGTCCGGCTCGCGAACATCAACGATCAGATGGCGGTAGCGCTCGTGTTCGATCACCGCCGGCAGCAGATCAAAGCCCACGACCTCGTGGCCCTCGTCCAAAAAGCGCTGCACGCATGCGGCTCCGATACCGCCCGAAGCGCCCGTGATCAAAACCCGCATACTTGCTCCTTAGGCGGTTGCGTGGCGCTCGAGGTACTCGGAGCCCACATTCTCGCGCTCCCAGCCGCGCACGACCTTGTAGCCCACGGGGCTCAGGAAAACCTCGCACAGCAGCTCGGCAACAGCACCGGTCAGCGAGCACATAAGGACCTGCACCCAGGTCCAACCAAAGAACGTGTGGCTCACCACAATGGCAAAGACCAAGTTGTCGATAAACTGGCCAATGCCCGTGGACACATAGGAGCGAAAGGCAAAGCTCGCAAAATTATTCTTTTTGAGCATGCGGCCGAGCGACTGGTTGAGCGTGGAGTTAACCACGGCAGAAACGAGCATTGCCAGCGAAGAGCCCAGCACCACGTACCAGGTGCCGCCGATGGTGGCGTTAAGGGCAGTGTTGACCTCGATCATGCCCGTGTCGTAGTAGGCGCCCCACATGCCGGACGTGAGCGAGCATGCCCAAAAGCACAGACTCACGGCCAGGTTGACCAGCAGCGCGAGGATAGAGATTTTGATGGATGCCTTGGCGCCAAAGCGCTTGCAGATCATGTCCTGGCACAAAAACGAAACCCAGCTCACCACAAAGCCACAGTCGAGCGCCAGATACGGCAGGCTGATGAGCTCTTTGTTGGCCAGCAGGTTCATCATGATGACGCTCACGAAAAACAGCGAAACCGTTGCCGCGGGAATGCTCCGCAACAGGACCTTGTAGTCCTCCATGACCTTCTTGATCATTATGTACTCCTTTGGTTTTAGGTTTAACGAGCAGGATATCGGACCCGAACTGCTCGGACGCCCCGGTCTTGAGACGACGGTGGGTATAATAGCCGCTCACACGGCATAAGGCAAGCAAACGGCGCGGCAGCCCCGCAGGGCCACCGCGCCGATGCGTTAAAAGGCCACGTTGCCAAACTCCGACAGGATAAGGTCGGGGTTGTGGTCAGTTGCCCAATCCACGTTCCACGGGCTCGTGAACAGCAGCAGCTTACCGCCGCGCATGTCCTCGACGCGCAGCGTGTCGCGCGTGAGCGAAAGAGCCGGGATATCGATGGTATCGGGGTCATTCTGGATCCAACGAATGTCCGTATAGGGCAGCGGCTGGCGACGAACCTCAACACGGTACTCGGCCTTGAGGCGGCGCTCGAGCACCTCAAACTGCAGCACGCCGACCACGCCCACGATGACGCTCTCCATGCCGGCACCCAGCTCGCGGAAGATCTGGATGGCGCCCTCCTGGGCAAGCTCCTCCATGCCCTTGACGAACTGCTTGCGCTTGAGCGTGTCAACCTGCGTAATGCGAGCGAACATCTCGGGGGCAAACGTCGGAATCTGCGGATACTGCACGTGGCGCTTGCCAGAGCACACGGTGTCACCGATGCTAAAGATACCCGGGTCGAACAGGCCCACGATATCGCCCGCGTACGCCTCGTCAACAATCGCGCGGTCATCGGCCATCATCGACGTGCCCGTGGCAAGCTTGAGTTTGCGGTTGCCCTGCACGTGGAAGGCATCCATGCCGCGCTCGAACTTGCCCGAGCAAATGCGCACAAAGGCGATGCGGTCTCGGTGGTTCTTGTCCATATTGGCCTGGATCTTAAACACAAAGCCGCTAAAGTCGTCGCGGCAGGGATCGACCGGCTCGCTGGTGAGCGTATCGGTATAGGCGCGCGGCGTCGGGGCCAGACGCAGGAACTCCTTGAGGAAGGGCTCCACGCCAAAGTTGGTAAGCGCCGAGCCAAAGAACGCCGGGCTCAGCTTGCCGCAGGCCACGGCGTCCAAGTCGAGCTCGTCGCCGGCACCATCGAGCAGCTCGATGTCGTCCATCAGGTTCTTATGGTTCTCCTCGCCGATAAGCTCGTCCATGGAAGGATCGCCCAGCTCGGCCTCGACCTCGGCGACCTTCTTGGTGGCGTTGGCGTGGCCGTCGCCCTCAAAGGCACTGACGCGACGGGTCTGGCGATCGAACACGCCGCGGAAGTTGCGGCCGCTGCCGATCGGCCAATTCATAGGATACGTATTGATGCCCAGGACGTTCTCGATCTCTTCCATGAGCTCAAACGGGTCGCGAGCCTCGTGGTCGAGCTTGTTCACAAAGGTAAAGATGGGAATGTGGCGCAGCGTGCAGACCTTAAAGAGCTTTTTGGTCTGGGCCTCGACGCCCTTGGCGCCGTCGATGACCATGACAGCGGCGTCGGCGGCCATAAGGGTACGGTAGGTATCCTCCGAGAAGTCCTGGTGGCCGGGGGTATCGAGGATGTTGACGCAGGCGCCGTTGTAGGTGAACTGCAGCACCGAGGAGGTAACGGAAATGCCGCGCTCCTTCTCGATGTCCATCCAGTCCGAAACGGCATGCTTGGCCGAGCTCTTGCCCTTGACCGAGCCGGCGGTCTGGATGCTGCCGGTATAGAGCAGCAGCTTCTCGGTAAGCGTGGTCTTACCGGCGTCCGGGTGGCTGATGATCGCGAATGTGCGGCGCGACGAGATTTCATCCGACAGGCTTGCCATGCGGATCCTTTCTTGCATTGAGTGCATTACGTCGTTGTAACCGCACTATTGTAGCCGCGAAATCTCGCTCTAGGGCGCCTATCAGGACAAATTCATCAGTTGGGGTCTGGGTAGCCGGCTTAATCCGAATTTGTCTCTTGCGTAACTGTGCATAGTGTATATATACTGTGCTTACCGGTTATATACACGTGTAGCCCAACAGCTAAGGAGCCGCTGTGGACATTATCCTATCCAATTCGAGCGACAAACCTATCTACGAGCAGATATCCTCGCAGGTCAAAGCTCAAATCCTTTCGGGCACGCTCGCCGCGGGAGCCAAACTCCCCAGCATCCGTGCACTCGCGAGCGATCTTGGTGTGAGCGCCATCACCACCAAGCGCGCCTATGCCGACCTGGAGCAGCTTGGGTTTATCTGCACCGTGCAGGGCAAGGGCTGCTTTGTCGCCGAGGGCAACCAAGAACTCTTGCGCGAAAACCAGCTCTGCCATATCGAAGAGCTGCTTGCGAAAGCGGCAAGCCAAGCCGAAGTCTTGGGCGTCACGCGCGACAAGCTGCACGAAATGCTCGACCTGGTAGCCCCCGAAACCATGCAGTAGCCATCTGCAAGAAAGGCTATACCATGCAAAACTTGCTAGAACTCAAAGGCATCTCACGCCGTGTGAGCGACCGTTTTTCGCTGCGTGATGTCACGCTCGCTGTGGAGCCCGGCCAGATTGTCGGCTTTGTGGGTGCCAACGGTGCCGGCAAAACAACGACGATTCGAGCCGCGCTTGGGCTTATCAAACTCGATGCCGGCGAGGTGCACCTGTTTGGCCAGCGCTGTGGCGCCGACGCGCCCGATGAGTCGCAACGCCATCTACGCTCCCGCGTCGGTCTTGTCCTGGACACGTGCCCCTTCCCCTCCACGCTCAAGGTGGGCCAGATCGAGTCGCTCGTAGGCCCGGCGTACCCCACGTGGGACCGCGAAACGTTCGCCGGATTCATCAACCGATTTGGCCTCGATCCCAAGACAAAGGTCAAGGACCTTTCCCGCGGCATGGGCATGAAGCTGCAGCTTGCCTGCGCACTCAGCCACAAGGCCAGGCTGCTCGTTTTGGATGAAGCCACCGCGGGCCTCGACCCCATGGCACGCGAGGAGCTGCTCGATGAGCTGCTTACCTTTGTCGCCGACGGCCAGCACAGCGTGCTGCTCTCGAGCCACATTACGTCCGACCTCGATCGCGCTGCCGACCGCGTCATCTGCATCGATAACGGCTCGATTATTTTTGACCTGCCGCGCGAGGACATTACCGACCGCGCCGGCATCGCCCACTGCACCCAAGCACAGGCCGCCGAGCTTATGGCTTGCGTCGAAGGCGCCCGTGCCGTCCACCACGCCTATAGCGTGGACGTGCTCGTGCCCAACCGTTGCGAAACGCTCGAGGCCTTCCCCGAGATTCCCTGCGATCGGGCAACCATTGATCACTACCTGCGCCTCACGCTGAAAGGGGCTTCGAAATGAAACGCGCCTTTATGTCCGAGCTCGCCATCGCTCGCTCGCTTATTCCGAGCATTGCAGGCGTCGGCCTGTTCATCTTCGTCGTGCTGACGCTCGCCAACGCGTCGGATGGCGATTCCGGTATGAGCGCCGGCGCCTGCGCCGTCAGTGCCATGTCACCCATCATATTCATGAACTCACTGGCCGGTTTCGACAATCAAAACGGTTGGGAGCGCTATCGCGCAACGCTGCCTCTTTCTCGTAAAGACATCATCTGCGCACGCTACCTGAGCATCATTGTCTTTTCGGCTGTCATGGCGTGCGCCGCCGCGCTTCTGAGCGTCGTCTCCTTCCCGCTCTTCAACAGCGCGGGTATTCCGTTGACGGGACAGATCGTCTTTGAGATTGCAATAGCCTCGGCAGCATCGATGCTCATCTCCCTCATGATGGTGTTTTTAGCACAGCCGCTGTTCTTTCGATTTGGACACATGGAGGCGCTGCGCCTATCCGTTGGCCTGTTTGCCCTGCTCGGGTGCCTTGCCATGGCCACGCTGAGCTCCTCCAACCCCATTAGCAACTGGCTCATGTCCATTGCCGGAGCGAATCCCGATCCCGCCGTCCTTGGCTGCCTGTGTGCAGGCATCGCCGCACTTACCCTCGCGCTATGTGCAATCAGCTGCGCAGTCAGCACCAAGGTCTATCGGGCACGCGACCTGTAATCGACAGCCAAAGGGCTTGGGCTGCACGCCACCTCATTTACTAGATAAGACGAAGCAACAACAACGCCGCCGCCCTTCGAAGCATGCCGTTTAGATCTTGGAAACCAAAGAGAAGTCGACAGCATATCGACAATTCGAGCCTTCACCAAATGGCTCCCCGGAACATAACCCCCGTCTCGCCGCGGCCATATCAAACCTTCATGGTGGGGCGGTATCCTCATGTCCATAAAACTCGCAGGATAAACCCATTATCCAAGGAGGCACCGCACCCGTGTCGTGGGTTGTCGCAGCATTTGCGTCAGCATTCTTTGCCGGCATCACATCCATCTTGGCCAAATGCGGCATCAAGCAGACCGACTCCGATGTCGCGACGGCCATTCGCACCTGCGTGGTGCTCGTTTTCGCCTGGGCAATGGCGGGCATTTCTGGATCCATTGGAACCATTGGCAGCATCGAACCCAGATCCTGGCTCTTTCTCGTCCTCTCGGGACTCGCTACCGGTGCTTCGTGGATCTGTTACTTTAAGGCGTTGAGCATCGGAAATGTCAATAAGGTCGTACCGGTCGACAAGATGAGCACCGTGCTCGCCGCGCTGGTCGCCATCGCGCTTTTTGACGAGACGAGCAACCTTGCGGTTAAGCTCGTGGGAACCGCTGCCATCACCCTCGGCACGTTTTTAATGATCGAGAAGAAGCAGTCCGCCGAACCCGAGCAGCAGCAAGACCGAACCTGGCTCGCTTACGCCCTCGGCGCCGCCGTGTTCGCGGCACTCACCTCCGTCCTCGCCAAGATCGGCATCGAAGGCGTCGAGTCAAACCTGGCCACGGCAATCCGCACCTGCGTGGTACTGGTTATGGCATGGGCAATCGTGGCAGCCAAGGGAAAACTGGAGCAGGTCGCGCACGTTGACCGGCGCGAACTCACATTTCTCGCAACATCGGGCATCGCGACTGGAGCATCGTGGCTGCTCTATTACTATGCCATCGCTGCAGGCCAGGTGAGTGTCGTGGTGCAGATCGACAAACTATCGATTGTCGTATCGGTGCTATTTGCGCGCCTGGCATTCAACGAAAAACTCTCCCGCCGCAGCGCCATCGGTCTCGCCCTCATCGTACTGGGCACCGCCGCGCTTGCAATTTGGAAGTAGCGCCGATACCGAACGAAATCCAGTCCACCCGCAAATCCGTGACACAGCGCCCGCACCGGACTTGAGATGTTTGTACTGACTGCGCGCTACCGTGCTACTTGCGCAGCGGCTTGGGCAGCGGGATGCCGGCGGCGATGACGGCCGCGATAATCATGCAGACGATACCCTTGAGTGGGAAACACATAAGCAGCAGGCCCACAACCATGACAGGCTGGCGCATGACGGCGCCCATCGTCGATGCCGTGCAGACGGCGACGCAAAAGACCGGATCTGCGCCGGTGAGGATGGCAAGGCCATAGCCCAGGCTTACGCCCGAGAAGATAACGGGGAAGAAGTGGCCGCCGCGCCAACCAAGGTTGATGAGGGCGGGCGTCAGCATGGCCTTAACAAGACCGGTCGCGATAAGCACGCCGGCGGGAATGGTGAGGTAGGTCTCCATAAGTACATCGGCCTGGGTCTCGCCGGCAAACATGGTGTAGGGCAAGACCGTGCCGCAGATGGCGAGCGCCAGACCAGCCAGCATGGCCTTGACGACAGGACGCTCCCCTATTGCATGGGACAGCGCCTCGCTCGCGTGCTCCGAGACAAAGTACAGCCAGCCGCAAACGGTGCCAACCAACGCCAGCGGGATGAGCCAGGCAAGCTCCAGGTTGCCCACCTCGGCGGCCTCGAACCTGGGCATGCCCATGCCGCCGCCCACAAGTTGGCCAAGCAGCAGGTAGGTGCCCAGACCGCCAGCGATCGCGATACCGTAGACCACAGTCTTCTGTGCCTTGGGCAGCTTGATGGTGATCTCGCCGGACGCGGACCCATCGTCGGCGTCTTCGCCCTGGCCGTCGGCGCTACCGGCGAGCGGCGCCACAAAGCCAAAGACGGGCGCGGTAAAGAGCGCCGTCAGCGCGGCCTGGGTGCCCAGCAGCGTGAGCTCCCTAAACTCGGCGCCAAAGCGGCGCATGCGGTCGCCGACCCAGCTGCACAGACCCGCGATAACGCCGGTCAGGCCGGCCTCCGGTCCAATACTTCCGCCAAACAGCAGCGGCAGCAATGCCGCGAGCGAAAGCCTGCCCAGATTGTCATACGGGTAGCGCCCATCTTGCTTAACCTTAGCCATCACCTGGTTGAGGTCGTCGGTCTTGGTGCCCGTAAGCTTTTCGTACAGACCGATCAGCAGGCCGCCCAGCAGGCAGACAAAAAACGGATACGGCAGAAAACCGAACGGGCCGCTGGCGAGTTCGGGCGACGCCGCGCCCAGCATGTGGGGGATCTCGGTCCACAGATAGTCGATACCGTGCTCCATCGCAAAAAAGAACAGCCAGACCGCGGCACCTGCGAACGCACCGGTCACGGCAACGCTAACTAAAAACAGCGCGCGGTTTGTGGGTTTGGCAAGGTTGTCCATCGGGTCCTCCCGCGGTCAAAGTCGACATAATTACGTTTTATTGTAGAGCGAGCGTTGCCCAGACAAGCCAACCATCTGCGCCACAAACGGCACCATTGGGAGTCATAGTGGGGCAGGCTCAAGACTTATCCGTTGATAATCGAGACAATCTCGCGCAAATCGTCGGCAAAGTAGATGCCTTGCTGGCGCCTCGGGCTCGAAAGCCCCTTATCAATCATGTGCCCGAGCAGCGCCTTGAGGTCGTTGTAGTAACCGTCAAGGTTATACAGGATGCACGGAGCACTCAGGTGCCCCAACGACACCGCGGACATGACCTCGGCAATCTCCTCGAGCGTGCCCGTCCCACCGGGAAAGGCAATGAACGCATCGCCGAGCTCAATCATCTTGGCCTTGCGCTCGGCCATATCGCTCGTCGCGATGAGGTCATCGATGCCGTCGTGCTGAAACTCGGCCTCTATAAAAAAGCTCGGCTCAACACCCGTCACGTGTCCACCTGCCTCGAGTACGCTATCGGCGAGCGCGCCCATCAGGCCCGATTTGGACCCGCCGTATACCAGCGCGTGCCCGTTGGAGCCAATCCAGTTGCCCAGCTCTTGCACCGCAGGCAGAAACGCCGGGTCATTGCCGACGCTGGCGCCCAGGTATACCGTGATATTCATATTTAGTCCCCCTCGTCGTGACGCGCGGCGCCCGTTCTAGCGTTGGCGTCGGCGATATTCGCGCACACGGCGCGACAGGTCGGCGAGCTCGTCACGATCGAGCTCTTCCAAATGCTCCAGATCGTCCATAAAGCGCGCCATGGTGTCCTTTTGGCGCAGCTTGATGAGCGTATTGCAGTAGTTCACCGCCACACCCGTGAGCATGGCAATGTAGAAGATGCTGATGACGCTCAGGACGACGGTAATAGCACGGGCGACCGGCGTTTCGGCCGGGATATCGCCAAAGCCGATGGTCGAGACGGTCTCAAAGCTAAACCAGAGGCCATCGCCAAACGTAAGGGTCGTGGGCTCGGACAGCCAGACAGCCGTCGAGCACAGCAGATAGAAGATGAGGAACAGGCCCGTGATACGCACGAAACCGGCCTGGCGCAAAACATCGGCAAGCGTCCTCAGCTTTTTCATCTCGACCCCTTTTCCCAGACGCCCAATCACGTTTGCTCGGTATTGTCCCACAACCGGCAGTTAGGCAACCGGCAGTTAGGGACGTTCCTTTTGTGCCGGCAGAAAGGGACTGTCCCCAACTGCCGGACGGGACCGTTTAGCGGTGCGGCGGCCGACTGGGCAGGCTGAGCTGGTATCCTTATGCGGTATTGTCTCGATTCGTTAGGATTGCACGTGAGAGCTTCCGCTGTCCTTCGTTCAGTTATATGTCGCACCCTGGCCGTCGCGCTTGCTGCGTTCGCCGTACTGAGCGCCGTCATACCCGTCCCCGCCTTTGCCGCCGACTCTGACCAGCAGGTCAAGACGGTCCGCGTCGGCTGGCTCGTCAACAACAAGGGCTTCCAGAACGGCACCCCCGGCGAGCGTCTCTCGGGATGGGGTTACGAGTACCTCCAGACCCTGTCGTACTACACGCCCGGCTGGCGGTACGAATACGTCTCCGGCACCTTCACCGAGCTTATGGACATGCTCGAGGCAGGCGAGATCGACCTCATGCCCAACATCTCCTACTCCGAGGAACGCGCCCAAAAGCTGCTCTTTTCCTCGAACCCCGAGGGCACCGAGCGCTACTACATCTACGCCAGGCCCGACCGTGACGACCTGGCCAAGGGTGACCCTCAAGCACTCCAGGGTCTCACCATCGGTTACAACTCCGGTGTTATGCAAACCATCGTCGGCCAGCAGTGGCTCGCCAACGAGGGAATCGCCTGCACATACAGGGAGTATGACGGAGGCTCCGTTCTCTTTGACGCGCTCGCAAACGGCGAGGTCGACGCCATCATCATGAACGACACCATTTCGTCGCCCGAGGCGTCGCCCATGTTCTACGTCGGTTCGAGCGACTACTACTTTGCCGTTCCCAAAAGCCGCCCCGACCTGATGGACAACATCA
The DNA here is from genome assembly GCA_018376905.1 of Collinsella sp. GTDB lineage: Bacteria > Actinomycetota > Coriobacteriia > Coriobacteriales > Coriobacteriaceae > Collinsella. The sequence goes on from JAHAAK010000029.1 coordinate 28,740, forward strand.
ACTCCGCAATGGCGGCAATCAACCGCGTCAACCCCCGCTATAACGACGAGGTCAAATCGAACTATTCAGCGCAAAACAGCGGATCATCCTCGCTCACCGGCGATGAGCGCGCCTGGCTCAAGGCGAACAACAACACCATCACGCTCGGCTACATTACGGGCAAACTCCCCTATTGCAACGAAGACGAAGACGGCAAAATGGAAGGCTCGCTCGCATCGCTTGCGACGACGTTGCACGATAAATTTGGCATTACGGTCGAAACCGTCGCCTTTGATAGCTACAAGATGATGTCAAAGGCCCTGTCAAAGGGAAGCATAGACGTCGCGCTGCCGGTATACCGAGATTACTGGTTTGCCGAGCAATCAGGCGTTGTGCAGTCGGTATCGTTGGGGACCATATCCCTCACCGCCATCCACAGCGGAAGCAACCTGAACAAAGATCTTCAGAACATCGCCTGTACCAAATCATCGTTTATCAACCGAAACGTACTTGAAAGTCTGTTCCCCACAGCGACCGTGACCGAATACCGATCCGACGATGAAGCGTTCGACGCCCTCAGGAGGGGAACGGCGCGCTGCGTCGTCGCTCCCAGTTCACGCGTAAAAACCCTCGGCGATCGTTATGATCTCGAGGACTGCGAGACGGTCGAGCTCCCTGACACCTGCGAGCTCTCGTGCTGGATTTCGCGCGGAAAGCCCGAGCTGCTGGGAATCATCAACAAGGGCATCATCAATGCCGGAGAATCGCTCTCCGCAAGCAATTACTCCTCTACGTCGTACACGGCCCAGGAATCCAACACGCTTCAATTCCTTTATCGCAACCGCACCGCCGTTGCCTCCACCCTCATCGGTATGTTGTCGGTCAGCATCGTCCTGCTCATCTGGGCGCTCGTGCGCGCTCGAACCGAGCGCGAAAAAGCCGACGCCGCCAACGCCGCTAAGACGGCATTCCTCACGCGCATGAGCCACGACATCCGTACGCCGCTCAACGGCATCCTGGGCCTTATCGATATCGAGGAATTGAAGGAAGGCGATATCCAGGTCGCCCGCGAAAGCCGCGCCAAGGCTCGTGTTGCCGCCAATCACCTGCTCTCGCTGATTAACGACATCCTCGAGATGGGCAAAATCGAAGACCGCAAGATAACACTGGAACATGCGCCTTTTAACCTCAAAGAGCTCTGTGACAATACGCTAGTGCTGTGCAAGCTCCGCGCATCCGATAACGGCATCACCATGCAGGACAATAGTCTGCCATACACCACGGGGCCATACATGGTCGGCAGTCCCACCCATATCCGACAGATCATGATCAACCTGTTAGACAACAGCATTAAGTACAACAAGCACGGCGGCTCCGTCACCTTTAGCTCAAAGACCAAGCCACTCGATAACGGGCGCGCGCTCTTTTGCTTTAGCGTTTCGGATACCGGCATTGGCATGACTTCCAAGTTTTTAAAGCATATCTATGAGCCGTTTGCCCAAGAAGGTGACGATGCGCGCAGCAAGTTCCAAGGAACCGGCATGGGCATGCCAATCGTCAAGTCGCTTATTGAACTGATGGGCGGCACCATCGAAGTCACCAGTGAGCTCCATGTGGGCACCTCGTTCTACGTGGAGATTCCGCTCGATATCGACGAGAATCCCCAGGCGCGGGCGAATACGGTTGAGAGTGCGCCCGACTGCTCGCTCGCCGACATGAACGTGCTGCTCGCCGAAGACAACGAATTGAATGCCGAGATTGCCCAGGCGCTGCTAGAATCCGAGGGCATCGTGGTCACCCGCGCCGCCAACGGCAACGAAGTCGTCGATCTGTACCTGTCGCATCCCGCCGGCAGCTTCGATGCCATTTTGATGGACATCATGATGCCGGACATGGACGGCTACGAGGCAACCCGCGTGATTCGTCTGAGCGAGAAGGTCGATGCAGCCGATATCCCCATCATCGCGCTCACCGCCAACGCCTTTGCCGAAGACGCCAAGGCGGCACACGACGCCGGCATGAACGCCCATCTGTCCAAACCGCTCGACTTTAACAAGCTCAAAAACATACTCGCCCGCATCAAGAAAAACGGATCCGTTTCGCTATAGTTTGTGCTCAACCACCACGCACGACCAGAAAGGAAGCCAACGATGTTTAGGCCCTTACGTCGAAAGAAACGCGCCATCACCGACGAGGAAGCGCGCAAACTGCTCGCCACCTGCAAGCGCGGCGTCTTTGCCGTCAACGGCGACGATGGCTACCCGTACGCCATTCCCGTCAACTACTTCTTTGACGCCGAGCACGACAAGATCTATTTCCATGGCGCCAAAGCCGGCCACAAGGTCGACGCACTCAAGCGCGATGACAAGGTCTGCTTTACCGTATACGGCAACGAGTGGTACCAGGACGGTGACTGGGCTCCCTACGTTATGAGCACCGTCGTCTTTGGCCGTTGTCGCCTGGCGAATGACACCCCCGCGTTTATCGAGGACAAAGTCCGCCAGCTCGCCCTTAAGTACTACCCTTCTGCCGAAGAAGTCGAAGAGGAAATCGCCAAGGATATTAAGGGCGTCCAGCTCTACGAGATTACGATTGAGCATCTTTGCGGTAAGCAAATTCAGGAAAAGTAAGCCCCTCAGCAGGTCTCGCAAATAGCAATATGGCCCGGTTCCAACCCACCTTGGAACCGGGCCATATGCTTATGAAGCGTCGGCGGCTATGTGCGCTAGCGCCTCGACGAGCTCTTGCGGGTAGTGTCGAGAAAGTTGGTGTAGCGCCCGATCCGAAGTGAGTCGGCCCGGCGTACTGGAATCTGGAATACGGTTGATATCCTATGCCGCCTCGA
>JAHAAK010000066.1 GCA_018376905.1 Collinsella sp.
CGATAATCCTCGGCTCGTTCGGCGGGCATTACGACAGCGACGGGAAGCTCGTCGGAGACAGGAGACGCCGCCGCATCCTGTTCGAGGACACGTTCGAGGAGACCCTTGCCGAGTTCCGCGATGCGAACTGGGCGATAACGAACGGTCTCACCTACTGGGGCAGGGCGAACACCGCCGATGCGCAGAGCAAGATGTGCGCTATGATTTTCGACCTCGACGGGCAGGATGACGGCACGCTCACGGCGTTCCTGTACAACTGCCGAAGCGACTACCCCGTCTATCCCGAGCCGAACTACATCATCCTGAGCGGCCATAACGTCCATCTGTACTACGTCCTCGAGGAACCCGCCGACCTATACCCGAACACCAAGAGCCTGCTGAAGGACATGAAGTACCACCTGACCGACAGGATGTGGAACAAGCATACGTCGAGGGAATGGGAGCACCCGCAGCACCAGGGCATCAACCAAGGGTTCCGCGTCATCGGCGGCAAGACGAAGGACGGCGGCACGGTCAGGGCGTTCGCGGTCAACACGCACCCCTTCTCGCTCGAAGAGCTGAACGACTTCCTTCCCCCGGAACAACAGGTAGACCTGTCGAAGAAGTGGAGGGAGACAAGGTACACGCTCGAACAGGCCAAGGAGAGATTCCCCGAGTGGTACGAGAAAGTCATCGTCGGCGGCGGACGCGCCGACGGCTCGTGGAATGCCAAGGAAGACCTCTACAACTGGTGGCTGCGCAAGATACGTGCGGGCGCGACGTTCAGCCACAGGTACTTCTGCCTGATGGCTCTGGCGATATACGCCGTGAAGTGCGGCATCACCGACCGTAAGCGCGTCAAGGCGGACATGGATTCGCTGGTGCCGTTCCTAGATTCGGTAGACACCGAGCACCCGTTCGGCAACGACCATGAGGTCGAGAACGCTCTCGAATGTCTTGACCTGCGGTACAAGAAGTTCCCCATCAAGGACTTGGAGAGGATATCGGGAATAGCGATCCCGAAAAACAAGCGGAACTACAGGAAGCAGGCGCTGCACCTCAGAATGGCGCGTTCGAACCTTGAGATTCTGAGCGAGGACGCCGGTCATGCGTTGCAGGGTCGGCCGAAGGGAAGCGGTGAGAAGCGCGAGCTGATTCGCTCCTATGCCCGGGAGCACCCGGATGCCAACCACTCGGACATAGCAAAGGCGCTGGGCGTGTCGAGGTCTACCGTCATCAAGTGGCTGAGGGGCTGGAGGTGCGACACCGACGGTCTACCGGACGGTGCATGGTACGAAAACGGGCACGTTCACGTCGATATGACGGAGCCGGAAATCAAGGCGGGTGAGTGATATGGCAACGAAGCCTTGGCGCTTCACCATCGAGTTCGATGATGAGAAGGCAAAAAGGAATGGTTACAACGTAGATGACCTCTACGATTGCGTGGGAAAGTATGCGGAGCAGATGGGCAACGTGCGCATCGGTCTTGGCACTTGGCAGGCAAAGAACCGCAAGGTGCAGTTCGGGGCGCAGTGCCCTGTTTGCGCGACTCTATCCAAACAGCCTTGGGTGATGCAGAACATTAAGTCATGGCGCACCTATGAGGATATGAATGAACCGGAGGGTGAAGACTACCTACAGGTAATCCGGGATATCAGTCCGGAACGCGTTTTCGATTAGGGACTGGGAAGGGAAACACCAATGTGGTTGAATACGTGCCATACACTTTGCCATACACTTGCCAGACAGGAGCCAGCACCTTGGCCAAGGTAAAGAAGACCTTCCGAATCGAGGAAGACGCATACGATGAACTGGTGAAACTCTCCGCCGGGTGGGGCGTGGCGCAGGGAGCCGCCGTCGAGCGTGCCATACGCCTTGCCAGACAGATGCCAGACACTTGCCAGACAGATGCCAGCACCCCAGACGGCGGCGATTCGGCGGCTGTCGCGGCGCTAATCGGGCAGCTCGCCAAGAAGGACGAGCAGATAGCTAAGCTCATGGAGACCGTGGCCGACAGCACCAAGGCCGTGCAGGGCGCTCAGGCGCTCCACCACGAGACCGCCCAGACGCTCGCGCTGGAATCGACCGAGCAGAAGCTGAGCCGCTGGCAAAGGCTCAGGAGGGCTTGGAGGGGCTAGCCATGAAGCTCTGGCCCAAATTACAACAGGGTCGCCGGCAGGAAAGGGGAGCCTTGAAGGCTCCCCTTTCTGTTAGCTCCCCTGCTGCTTTACGCTATGGCCATGAGACCATCGGCGAGGATTCCGCGGGCATACGCACCCGTCGACTTGCCCTCGGCCTTCGCTTCCTTCTCAAGAGCCCGCTTCATCGCAACTGGAACCTTGAGGGACAGCGTCACCGTCTCGGGCGCTGCTTTCGGGAGTTTCCCCTCGACGATTTCGCCCACATTCACCCATCCGCTTGGCCACTCGTCGCGTTCGAGAGCGCTTTCCCAATCGGCAATCATCTCATCGGTAACGACCTTGCCGTTCTCGGCAACGATTCCGTTCATGTCTACCTCCATCCCAGCTCACGCTTGAACTTCTTCGTCGGCGGCACCATCGCGTGGAACACGCACCAAACGCCGTCGATATCCATGAATCCAATCAGCTCGGCAAACCTACCGTCGGGAAGCGAGCCGACCGAAATCCAGAGCGGCGGGTCATCCGTGCCGTTTCGCTGACGGCATCTAATCGGGTTCTCCCACGCATACGCAACTTCCTCGCTGGTAAGCCCGTGCTTGAGGGC
>JAHAAK010000030.1 GCA_018376905.1 Collinsella sp.
TCGACGAAACTGGAGAGGAGGTATTACGAGCTCCTGTGCGAATTGGAGAGAGCGCTCCCGCAAACTGCCTCTTGACAACTTATAGGAGCGTCGGTTTTATTTTTGCAGATTTTGGCATGGTCGGGGGTTATCGCTTAAACGTAGTAGATAGGCCGGTTTCGTGCCGAGCAGCGATGCAGAAGCCCCTAGCGCAGCGACCTCAGACCGCCGGCCTCCTTGTCGAGCACCGTAAAGCGCACGGCATCCAGGTGCTCCAAGATGCTGATGGTCCGTTTGCGCGACACGCCCAGGGCTTCGCGCAGCACACTCGTGGTGGCGGCGCCACCGGCAGCCTCGATAGCCGCTGAAACAACCTCACGCGCATGAGCCTCGGCGGCGGCGGACAAAGCAACGTCACGCTCGACCTTAACGATCAAGCGGTTGAGCGAAAGTTCGCGCAGGGCACTCGTCATGGTGTCGCGATCGAGGTGCAGCTGCTCGCCCACCTCGGGAAGCGTCGGTACGTCAAGGCCGGCCTCGTCCAGCAGGGCAACGATACGCTGGCTAGCCTCGTGCACCACGCGTATCGCCGCGGCGGCGGAATGCGGGTCGAACACCTCGGCACCGTCGACGGCGCACACGCCACGTGCACAGCCCTCGAGGACGAGCGCGGACGCAACGTCTTCGCCCGCTGTCGGCCAGGCGACATGCGCGACCTCGCCCGGCGTGAAACCCGTCTGCTTGGGCGCGGCCCTGTGCATGGCGGCCAGCGTGTCGGCGAGGGCAGTGAGGGCGGCATCGAGCACGGCGGGAGCGGCATAGAGCTCCTCGGTCGAGCGCTCGGAATGAAGCGCCACGGCGTCACCCGAGGAAACCGTCCCGTGCAGGAGTGCGGCCGCCTCGGCGCCCGAAAGATCGAGAGCACGGGTTGCGCTCGCGGCAGGCGCGGGCAGGCGCTGCAGCCCCAGCCATGCGGCAACGGCGGCGGGGCGGTCGCTGGCATCTAGGGCCCCGAGCAGCGCGCACTCGCCCGCGGAGAGGTCGCGCGAGCGGCGGCACCGCGAAAGAAGAACGCGACCGCCGCCGATAAGCGCCACCGGTGAGAACGCGAGCACGATGAGGCCGTCGCCCGACCGCACGGGAAGGCGCTCCTCCAGACGGACCTGCACGATGCGGGTCTCGCCAGCCTCAATGGGCCCCTCACCCTCCATGAGCATGATACGGCCGAGGACCACCGCCGTGCCCACCATCACGTGCACGCGCGCGCCGGACTCGAAGGGCACGGGCTTGGAGCCCTCGCGCCCCAGATACGTGAAGCGAGCGATGAACCTGAGCGTCGAGCCTTCGGCGCCAGGGCCGCAGAGGACCTCGCCGCGCGGAAGGTCGCCCGCACCGTCGCCCACGATGTTGAGCGCCACGCGCTGCCCGGGCAACGCCCGAGGGGTATCGCCATGCACCTGAATCGCGCGCACGCGGCAGCGCACGCCCGCGGGACTCGAGACGAGCTCATCGCCCGCCGCTACGGGGGCATCGTGAAGCGTGCCCGTGACGACCGTCCCGGATCCCTTGATGGTGAAGCAGCGGTCGATGGGCAGGCGCGGGGCCAGACCGGGGCGCACCGGGTGGGATGCGGCATCGGCCAGGAAAGAGTCGATAGCGGTATCGAGGGCAAGGCGAACGTCCTCGACGCCCGCACCCGTACGCGAGGAAACGGGCACCACGGGCGCATCGGCAAAGACGGTATCGCCAAGGAAGTCCATCACGTCGAGCTCGGCGAGCCCCGCCGTCTCGTCGTCCGCAAGGTCGCGCATGGTAAGCGCCACCACGAGGTGTTTCACGCCCAACAGCTCAAGAACGTGCACATGCTCGCGGGTCTGCGGCATCACGCCCTCAACGGCCGAAACCACCAGCAGCGCAACGTCCACGCCGGTGGCGCCCTGCACCATGGCGCGCAGATAGTGCGCATGCCCGGGCACGTCGACCAGGCCGACAAGCTTGCCGCTGGGAAGCTCGAGCTCGCCAAAACCGAGCTCCGTAGTCATGCCTCGGCGCCGTTCGACCTCCAGACGGTCGGGATTTTTGCCGGTCAGCGCCTCGATAAGGGATGACTTTCCGTGGTCGACGTGTCCTGCCGTTCCAACGACAACGGGACATTCGACAAGCTCGCGCGCGGTCATCGACGCAAACCTGCCCGCACGGCATCCACCAACGCAGACGCACACAGATCAAGGTCGGTGTCGCGCAAAAGCGTGCGGACGTCAAACAGCACCTGGTCGTGCCGTACGCGTGTCACGACCGGCGTATCGGGCTCCTGAACCAAAGCGCGCTTTAGGCCATCGGCAGATAGGCGCCCATCGGCGGGACAGACGGCAACGCAAAATGTTGGGAGCTCGACGGTCGGCAGCGATCCGCCGCCGGGAGCAGAGGCGCCCTCGATAACCTGCAGCTCCACGGCCTGCTCGCACTGAGCCTCGCGAAGCTTGCGCAGCATGCGGTCGTGCAGGCGCTTGGCCTGACGCTCGAGCGGGGCTGGCGCGCCCGAAAGCATGTTGAGAACCGGGACCTCCCGATGTGCCGTATCGGGACCGGTCACATACAGACGCAAAGTGGCCTCGAGTGCCGCGAGCGTGAGTTTGCCAGGGCGAAGCGCGCGCATAAGCGGATGCGAGGCACAGGCGGCGATTACTTGGGCGCTGCCGAGAATAATGCCCGCCTGCGAGCCGCCGAGCAGCTTGTCACCCGAGCACGAGACGACGTCAACGCCGGCACAAAGCGAGGCGGGCGTGGGCTTCTCCCCCGCATCGGCGAGCACCCCATCTGCAAGCAAAGCGCCCGAGCCTTGGTCCTCGTACAGCAACATCCCGTGCTCGTGCGCCAGTGCGGAAAGCTCCGCCGCGGAAACCTCCTCGTGGAAGCCCTCGATACGGTAGTTAGAAGGATGGACTTTCAGAATCATCGCCGTGTTGGGCGTAATGGCGCATCGATAGTCATCCAGATGCGTCCGGTTGGTAGAGCCCACCTCGACAAGTTTGGCACCCGAAGCAGCCATGATGTCAGGAATGCGAAAACTGCCGCCCACCTCGACAAGCTCGCCGCGGCTCACGATGACCTCTTTGCCGCACGCATGCGCGGCAAGCACCAGCAGCACCGCCGCGGCGTTGTTGTTGACAACCAGGGCGTCCTGCGCCCCCGTGAGCGTACGCAGCAGACGAGCGGCGTGCTCCTTGCGGCCCCCACGGGCACAGGTCGCGACGTCGTACTCAAGCGTGCTGTAGCTTCGGGCGACATCGGTCACCGCCCGCACCGCTGCGGGGGCAAGCGGAGCGCGGCCCAGATTGGTGTGAATCACAACGCCCGTCGCGTTGACGGCAGGACGCAGGGTCGGCAGCGATAGGCGGTGGCACCGTCGCTCGATGGCCAAGGCGAGCTCGCGCTTGTTCCTTGCAGGGGCGCCAGAGCGAATCGCCGCGCGCTCGGCATCGAGCTCGGCGTCAATCGCCTCGCGCACAATCGTGTCGCCCGCATCGCCCGCAGCCTTCATAACCGGCCACTCGGCCAACAGCTCGTGAACGGCGGGAATGGAGCGCAGGCGGTCGCGCACCTCGGCAGGCATGGATTCGCAGTCGCTCATGGAAAGCCTTTCGACATGTTCAATAAAAAGCAGGTCCCCCTTGGTCGTCATCGGCCAAAATGTGGCAACGCGCATGCAAAAGGGACAGGTCCATTATGGCAGCTCGCGACAAGGCGGCGAAGCGCCTCGTCCAAAACCTGCCAAAATAAACCTGTCCCTTTTTGGTCGGTTATGGTTTGGGTCCTTTAGGCCTCTTTGTTGGCGTAGATAAACCAGTAGCCCAGCGCCACAATCAGGGCGCCGCCCACAATATTGCCCAGCGTGGCGACCGAAAGGTTGAGCGCCAGCCCGGAGGCGTTGAGGGCATCGGCGCCGGCGATATGGGCTCCATAGCCGCAGGAGTGCATCAAAATGCCCATGGGCAAAAAGTACATGTTGGCAACGCAGTGCTCAAAACCGCAGGCCACAAAGGCAGCGATGGGCAGCAAAATGCCCACGACCTTATCGACCACGGTCTTGCCGGCAGTGCCGATCCATACGGCCAGGCAAACAAAGATGTTGCACAGAATACCGCGGAAGAAGATGGTAACGGCGTCGATCGTAACCTTACCGGCGGCGACGCTCACCATAGTGTTGGCGACGGCCTCGCCGTTGAGCTTGTAAATGGCTGCCATGTAAATCAAAAAGACAACGAACAGGGCACCGATAAAATTGCCGATCCACACAATAGCCCAAGCCTTGAGCATCTGGACGAGCGTGATCTTTTTGCTCTTAAGCGCGCAGACCATAAGCGAGTTGCCGGTAAACAGCTCCGCGCCGCAAATGAGCACGAGCACCAGTCCCAGGCAAAAGCACAGGCCGCCCACAAAGCGCTGGGCGCCCCAGCCAAGCGTGGGATCGCTCAGAAAGACGGTGAAGAATAGGCCGCCGAAGGCGATGAACGCACCGGCGAACATGGCGAGCAAAAAAGCCTTCGAGACCGACAGGTTGGCCTTGGTAACGCCGGCAGCCTCGGTCTTGGCCTCGATCGCGGCGGGCGCCAGACAATCGGGGGTGGGGTGTTCTGCCTTGATTTGTGCCATAGCAACCACTTCTTTCTTACGATTTGGGACAAGCATTGCTCACGAACATGTCCCGCGGGGGCAAACAAAAACAAAACAGGCCAGAAGTAAACGTACCTCTGACCTGCAAATTACATGGAGCGGGCGACGGAGCCAATTCCCGTATCCAGCGCTCTTACAAAACCGGCTCTGGCTCCAAAAGGAGTCAAAGCCGTTAACCAATCTTATGGAGCGGGCGACGGGAATCGAACCCGCGTCATCAGCTTGGAAGGCTGGGGTTCTACCATTGAACTACGCCCGCAAGATATGGTCGGGACGACAGGATTTGAACCTGCGACATCCTGCTCCCAAAGCAGGCGCGCTACCAAACTGCGCCACGTCCCGAAGGTGTTGAGCAGCTAAGGTCTAAACCTTGCGTGTCCCAAAGCGAAGGAAATTATAGGGGAGACTCCCCGCCTGTGCAAGCGCAGAAACCCTAGCTCCTCGAATGTGCGACAAACTTGCTGTGGAGCAGACCGATCACAAACGCCACCACGGCAACCGGCGCCCACGCGGCTCCAATGTCCGCCAGCGGCAGCGCATCGAACGGCAGCCACGCACCCGCAAAGAACGCGTCTCGAACCGAGGTAATCACGCTCTGCACCGCGACAACGCCGCCGACCCAAACCCACACCTGCGGATGCGCGTCGCAAAAACCGTGCACCAGGCCCATCAGTACCAGCACGATGGCAACGGGATACAAGGCGTTGAGCATGGGCACCGAGAACATAAGGATCACGTCGAGGCCCACGTTGGAGAGTACGCACGAAAACGCCGCGAACACAAAGGCGAGAATCGCGAAGGGGCGGCGCATGGCCTCCTCGGAGGCCTCCGCTCCCCCCTCGATCACATACGTCTCGCAGAAGTAACGCGAGCAGCAGCTGATGAGGCCGATGCACACGTTCATGCAGGCGAGGAAGAAAATCGCAAATACCACAACCGTGCCGGCAAGGCCAAAGTGCATGGAGGCCGAACGAGCAAGAATTGCAGCGCCGTTGGTGGCGTCGGGCATCACGGTGCCGAGCTGCATACCGGCAAGCGCCAGGCCGCAGTAGATGATGGCCATGAGCACGCCGGCGATCACACCGGAACGCGAAATCTCGAAGGCCACGCGTTTGTCATTGGTAACACCCAACTCGTGGATGGTCTCGGCGATGATGATGCCGAAGGCGAGCGACGCAAGCAGGTCCATGGTCTGGTAGCCGGTCAAGAAGCCCTGCACGGCAGCACCGGCATCATAGGGAGCTTGCGGGGCGGCAGCCGGTCCCAGCGGCGAGATCACGGCGGCACCCACGACCAGCACGATGAGCGCAATGAGCGCGGGACCCGTAATGCGCCCGAGTACGCGCGTGATAACGCCCGGACGCAGCGTGAGCGCAAACGCGACGACAAAGAAGCCAACGGCAAACACCAGGCGAGCCGTGCCGAGTGAAACGCCCTCGGGCAGTAGCGGCACCAGCATCTCAAACGCCGTGGAACTCGTACGCGGAATGGCAAGGCACGGACCGATTGCCAGATATACTGCCGCAACAAAGAACTCGCCAAACTTGGGGTGCACGCGGCCGGCAAGCTCGCGCGCCGTTCCGGCAAGCGCCACGGCAATAAAGCCCATGACGGGCAGGCCGATGGCGGCGATGAGAAAGCCGAGCATGGCGACCGGCGTGGCAGAACCAGCCTGCAGCGCCAGCAGCGGCGGAATAATGAGGTTGCCGGCGCCAAAGAGCATCGAGAACAGCGCAATGCCGACGGTAACGACATGGTCGGAGCGCAAACCGCGCGGAGCGGATGAGGCCATATGCACACCTTTCGGGTCGAAAAAAAATGGGACGGGCAAAAACACCCGTCCCGCAAGTATAAACGGTCTAGCAGCTTTAGCAGGCTAAATCGCGCAAAGCGTCAATCGCGGTGTCGACTTCCTCGTCCGTGTTGAAATAGCCAAACGAGAAGCGAACGACACCTTGGCGCTCGGTCCCCAGCGCGCGGTGCATGAGCGGAGCGCAATGGGCACCGGGGCGCGTCGCAATCCCCCACCCTTGCATGAGCGCGTCCGAGATCTCAGCAGAGTCGATATCACCCACGTTGAGTGAGACGATCGCCGAGCGCGACGGCTGGTCAAAGGCGCCGTAGAGCTTGATCTCCGGGATTTCGCGCACGCCAGCGAGAAAGCGATCCGCCAGCGCTCGCTCATGCGCCGCGATCGCCTCGACTCCGCCTTGCGCCTCGATAAAGTCGAGACCTGCGGAAAGTCCCGCGATGCCGTGGCCGTTGAGCGTGCCCGCCTCAAGGCGCGTGGGCCACCCAAGCGGCTGCAGAGCATCGAAGCTGTGCACGCCCGTGCCGCCCATGGCCCACGGAGCCATATCGACGCCCTCCGCCACGGCCAGGCCGCCGGTCCCCTGCGGACCCATGAGCCCCTTGTGGCCGGTAAAGCACACAATGTCGAGCCCCATGGTTTGCATATCGATATGCGCCGTACCGGCAGACTGAGAGGCATCGACGATCACCAGCGCACCGGCCGCATGGGCGATGGCAGCCACACGCGAAACGTCGACCGCGTTGCCGGTCACATTGGAAGCGTGCGTCACCACCACGGCACGCGTACCGGGCGTGACCAACCGCTCGAGCTCGTCGTAGTCGAGCGCGCCGTTCGCGTCGCAGCCCGCATGCTCAACCGTCACACCCTGCTCCGTCGCCAAGCGATTGAGCGGACGCAGCACGGAGTTGTGCTCAAGCACCGTCGTGACCACGCGGTCGCCGGGGCGCACCACGCCATTGATAGCGGTGTTGAGCGCCGCGGTGGAGTTGGGCGTAAAACACACATGGTCCGCCCTCGGGCAACCAAAAAGGCGCGCAAGCTTGGCGCGGCAGCCGTGGATGGTACGCGCGGCGTCAAGCGCACCCGACGTGGCACCGCGCCCGGCATTGCCGAGCGAGCACATCGCCTGCGTCACGGCATCGATGACCGCCTGCGGCTTGTGCATGGTCGTCGCCGCGTTATCCAGATAGATCATCGCACGACCTCCCACATATCGATCACGGTATAGCCCTCAGTGGGAACGCCCGCCGCGGCGAGTTCGCCGCGCAGCAGCTCCTCATCGACAGGCAACGCCTTCCACGCCAAACCGCAGCCGGCAGCGACCTCCCCGGGCACGGGAATCGTCCGCCCGGGAAGACCGCGCTCGATGCACAGGGACTCGCAACCCATGGCGGCCGCCGTGGTGGGAAACGTGATGACAAGCGCCGGGCGCTTCTCCCTCATGGCAACTCCAACCAATACGCTACGGGCGCACGACGCGCACGGCCTGCTCCATCTTCTCCACGATCACGTACATGTTGGTGACCTCGCCCACCGCAAGCTGGTCCTTAATGCCAAAGTGGTCCAGGCAGGTACCGCAGGTGAGAATCTCGACACCCTGCTCCGCCAAGCCCTTCAGGTCATCGAGCACCGGCGAGCCCTCGACGGTGAGCTTGGCACCGCCGTTGTAAAACAGCATAGTCGCGGGCAGCTCCTCCTGCTGCGTCACGGCAAAGATGAAGGCCTTCATGAGCTTGTGGCCCAGCTCATCGTCGCCGCGGCCCATGCAGTCGGTGTAGACGGAAATGACGAGCTTGCCCTTGCCGGCGCTGGCATTACAGAAGACAGCGCCATCCTGCTCGGGATCGGCCACGGCAACGGCGCCAGAGGTCGCCACGGTCACGTGCCACTCGGCGTCAGAAACCTTCTCGACCGAGGCCGTGCAACCCTTCTCCTGCGCCATCTTGGAGATGTTCTTGACGGCGGTCTCGTTATCGACCGAGGTCACGACGGTGCCCTCGCCATCGAGCTGCTTCAGAGCTTTGAGCGTCTTGACGACGGGCAGCGGGCAGGCATCGCCCATGGCATTGACTTCAATCTTGGTAGACATAGTAAATTCCTTTCGAAAGAACCGTTCTAGAGAACGGTAAACAGTTACATAAACGTGCGGGTTAGCGAACAACGCGAACAGCAGGACCGCCCGGCACCGGCTCGCACACGCGGCCGATTGTGGCGGCAACGCGCCCCTCAGCGTGCAGACGACGCGCAAGCTCATCCACATCCGCCGCGGGCGCCGCAATTAGCAAACCGCCCGAGGTCTGCGGATCGTACAGCGCATCCAGCATTCCCGGCTCCAAGTCATCGTCAGCTGTCACGCGCGGGCCAAAGAAGTCCTGGTTGCGGTAGGAGCCCGCGGGGATAATGCCCAGACGCGCCATGTCAAGCACCTGATCAAAGAGCGGCACCGCCCCCGACGCAAGCTCAATCTGCACGCCCGAGCCCTCGGCCATCTCGCACGCATGCCCGATCAGGCCAAAGCCCGTAATGTCGGTGCAGCCGTGAAGCTCAAGTCCCTCGGCCAAACGAATCGGAGCCTCGTTGAGGGTGCGCATCGAGTCAAACATGGCCGCGGCCTCATCTTGCTCGATAAGCTCGCCCTTAATGGCCGTGGTGATGATGCCCGAGCCGATCGCCTTGGTCAGCAACAGGACGTCGCCCACGCGCGCGCCGCTATTGGCAAGCATACGATCGAGCGCGACAAAGCCGCTCACGGACAGGCCGTACTTGGGCTCGTCGTCGTTGATGGTGTGGCCGCCCGCGATGGAGCAACCCGCCTCGACGCACTTGTCGGCGCCGCCCGCCAGAATCTGACCTGCGACCTCGACGCCCAGGCAACTGGGAATGCACAGCAGGTTCATGGCATGGCTCGGCCGCCCGCCCATGGCGTAGATGTCCGACAGCGAATTGGCCGCGGCGATCTGGCCAAACAGAAACGGGTCGTTGACCATCGGCGGGAAGAAGTCGACGGACTGAACGAGGCCCAGGTTATCGCCGACGCGAAGGACGCTCGCATCGTCGGAGGTATCGAACCCCACGAGCAAGTTGTCGTTATGCACATTTGGCAAATCGCCCAGGACCTGGGCGAGGGCTCCGGGAGCCAACTTAGCGGCTCAACCGCTCGCGGCAGTCATAGACGTAAGCTTAATCTGATCGTCAGCCATCGATACCTCCTCTCATCGGTCAATCATTTTCTCCCAGTATACGCATGAATGCGAGCCTACGGCGGATGCATTAATTGAGCGCCTGTGCGCGAATCGCCGCGCCGATGGCACCGGCGAAGCGGGCCTGGGGCGAGGTGGTGACCGGCGACCCCAGCAGCGCCGCCAGCCGCTCCACAACGTAAGCGTTCTCGCACAAGCCTCCCGTCAGGTAGTACGGAGCACCCGTCGCCTGCCCGGCCATAGTGGCCACGCGCGAGACCACGCTGTCGATCACGCCACGCGCAATGTTCTCGCGCAGCTCACCGCGACCGATCAGGCTGATAACCTCGCTTTCGGCAAACACCGTGCACATGCTGCTGATCTTGGTGGGCTCGCCGGAACGCGCCAGGTCGGCCATCTGCTGCTGGGAAATGCCCAGGCGGTCGGCCATGATCTCCAAAAAGCGCCCCGTGCCGGCGGCGCACTTGTCGTTCATGGCAAACTTGGCCACGCGGCCACTTTTAAGCTGAATGACCTTGGTGTCCTGACCGCCCACGTCGATCACGGTGCCGTGGTCGCCAAACAGACGCACGGCACCGGTGCCGTGGCAGGTAATCTCGGTCACGACCTTGTGCGCATAGGGCACGGCGACACGACCGTAGCCGGTCGCGATCACACGCACGTCGTCGGCAGCCACGTCATAACCCGCCGCTGCCAGTGCCTCGCGCAGCCGCTCGGCAGCATCGACCGAGGAGAACCCGGTTGGCTGCACGCACGTCCACGACACCGAACCCTCCCCGTCGACCACAGCAGCCTTAGCCGCCGTAGACCCGATATCGATCCCGATCCCTATCATGGCTCTCTCCCAATCTAAACATCAAAGGTAGCGGCGCGTTCAGGCGCCTTAGCTCTAGGTTTCTCAGGTGCCGGAGATTGCCCCGAAAGAGGAGCGCAGCGTACTTTGGGTACGCAAGCGACGGTTTGAGGAGCAAGATCCGGTGCCTGAGGAAGCTAGAGAGTTTCGATGAAGGCGACGATGCGCGTCTCGATCTGGCCCAT
Organism: Collinsella sp.; assembly: GCA_018376905.1. Lineage (GTDB taxonomy): Bacteria > Actinomycetota > Coriobacteriia > Coriobacteriales > Coriobacteriaceae > Collinsella. Next base: position 10,705 of record JAHAAK010000030.1, read on the forward strand.
GTCGCCGTTGCTGTAGTCGGTCTCGATCTTCATATACGGAATACCCGCACCCTCGACAGCCTCCTGCATGCGCGCACTCTCCACGTTAAAGGTGTGACACGCCTGGAGCACGCTCTCCACTACGCCATCGACGTGATACTTCTCGCACATGGCCAGCGTGTTTTCCATACGACCGTCGCTGGGCGTCATGACCGAGCAGTTGATATCCAGGTAGCGGTCGGCGATGGCGCGAAGGATGTCGGGAGCCTCCGGGTCGATCATCATGGCCGCCGTGCGCTCGCCCGAGCAGTCGTCCATGCACACGACCACGCCGCCGTTGGACTCGATGGTGCGACCGATCTTGTTGATCACGCCGCCCACCGGGCAGCCGGTGATCAGAATGCGCTTGGCATCCGCCGCGATCGGGCGCTCGCCTGCATCATAGGCCTCGCGCAGCTTGGCGACCTTTTGCTCCAGCTGCTGCGTATAGGCCTCGATATCAAAGCTGAACGTACCGGCAAACATGGTGCTCATCAGGTCGACGCCGCTCATGGCCGCCGGCTGGTTGGCCTGCAGCGCAAACATCTCGAGCTGGGCCGCACGCAAGCGGTTGCGACGACGGACGGCAGCGCGCAGGTCATCGTCGGTAATCGTGATGCCGTAGAAGCCCTCGAGCTCCTCCTTGAGCAGGCAGCACTCCTCGTACCAGCCCTCGCGCTCGTAGGCACGGTCGCGACCCTGCGGAAGATGCAGAATGTGCGTGCGCTTGAGCTCGTTGAGCAGCTCGTACATCTTCTTTTTGCCGTCGCAGGTGGTCTCGCCGATGATCATGTCGCTAAAGTACGTAAACGGGCACTTTTGCGAGTAGGCAAAGCCATAGGTCGACTTGATGAGCGGGCAGAGATTTGCCGGCAGCACCTTCTCGGCCTCGGGAATCACCTCATCGGACGTACCGCACAGAGCCACGCTCGAGGCGCCCGCGGCATCGATAATCTCGAGCGGCGTGTAGCTGCACAGAAAACCGATCAGGCGATTACCGGCCTGCTTGTAATCCTTGACGCGAATAAACGCCGCCTTGCGCTGCTCGTTGAACTCCTCAAACGTGGACGGCAACGGCTGCTCAATATATTCCGGCATATAGCTCCTTAACAAACCTTTTAACCAACCAAGGAAACGGCTTTCCCAGGTGCCCGAGGTTGCCGTGAAAGAGAAGCGCCGCGTACTTTGGTACGCAAGCGACGGTTTGAACGGCAAGACCGGGTGCCTGGGGAAGCCGCCGAGACGGATAGCTCTAAATGGTTTCCAAGAAAGCCTCGATCCTGGTTTGCAGCTGACCTGCGTCCTCGCCGGCGTAGTCGGTCGTGATGTGCGTAAACGGAATGCCGGCCTCCTCGGCGGCCTTCTCCACGGCAAACGACTCCATCTCGTAGAGCGTGCAGAACTGCAGAGCCACGTCGACGATGCCGTCGGCATGCAGGTCCTTGGCCATCTGGACAATGTCCTTCATACGCTGGTCGTTGGGCGTAAAGACGGCGCAGTTGATCCTAAAGTAGCGCTCGGCGATGGCATCGAGCATCTCGTCGACCGTCTCGCCGGACTCGTCGACCAGGTCCTTGTAGTAGCGCGAGCCCGTGCAGGACTCCTCGCCTACCACAACGCCGCCGGCCTTCTCGATAAGGTTGAACAGCTTCCAGTTGGGCACGGCCATGGGCGTACCGGTGTACAGGATGCGCTTGGTCCCCTTGGGTGCCACGCCCTCGCCGGCCTCGACACGCTGCTCGCACTCAGCCGCCATATCGTTGATGGCTCCGGTCAGACGCGGTGTGTCGTCCATAAAGGCGGCCTGAACGGTCAGCAGGCTGTCGAGACCGCTGATGGGCGCAGGGTCGGCAGCGCGGGTCGCAGCGAGGCGCTGCAGGGCGCGGCGCTTCTCATTGACGGCGTGGATGGCAGCCTTCAGGCCCTCGGGCGTAATCTTGACGCCGCACTCGTCCTCGATCTTGGCGGCGAGCTTCTTGACCTCGGCCTTCCAGGTCACGAGCGTCGACTCGTCGTGCACGTTGGGAATATCCATGACGTACATGTTCTTTTGCGTGGCAAAGAACTCGTAGGCTTTCTTCTTACCGTCGCAGGTGTTCTCGCCTACCACCAGGTCACTCGACTCAATGTAGGGGCAGACCTCGCCCAGCTTAAAGCCGGCAAAGCTCTTGATAAGCGGGCAGGTGTTGCGCGGCAGGTGCTCCTCGACCTTATCGGTTGCCCAATCGGCACCCGAGCACAGGCCCACGGGAATGCCGTCACAGGCAAGCACGATCTCCTCGGGCACGTACACGCAGAACGAGCCGACGATCTTGGTGGCCTCGCCGGCCTCCTTCTTGTCGAGCATCTCCTTAATACGGCCGCTGTGGATGTTGGTGGCGACAAAATCCAGGTAGGACGTGGACTTGGGGCGATTGTTCTGCGTCAGGAACATATCGCCGTACATCTGGCCCACGGCGCCCAGCAGCATGTCGTGGTCGGCAAGATTCATGCCGAGGCTCTCCCACATCGGATGGAAATCGAATTCTTCAGCCATGACGGTTCCCCTCTCGAACCAAATACGGATAACTACGGTATTGCTGCACGGTGGGTGGCGAAAACCCAGCCGTGCTCAAACCCGGAATTTTGGGGAACCTGCTTTGCAGCTGATTATTTAGCCGTGCGTCGTCTCTCCCGGAGCCGTGAACATACCTGCTCATATGCGGCTCCGAGCCATATACAGGGCGCGCACGGCAACGCGACGCGAATATGTCTTATGCGGCATCGGCGCGCCCTCCTTTTCTCGTCGAAGGTAACTATATCAACGGTTGTCGTCCAGACGAACACCGCCGACATTCGTACGACAGCGTCGTGTACCGTCGTTTAATAAATAATTATCTTGATTGATAAGAGTTTGTCATCCCCCATTCGGCAAACAGCAAGACAAAGCCGCCGGGGCTTATATCCCCGACGGCATTACCCGGCGCTACCGACAAACCAAATGAATCTTATTCGCATCGAAGTGCATGCGCAGCGTCTCGCCTGCTTGCGGCAGCTCGTCGACAGCTACGTTCACCTTGTTGACCTTCCACTGCAGACGCGTGGGCGCATCAGCACGCGGCACGTCTAACAGCACCAGCCGCTCAAAGCGCGAATCGCTCACTCGGGCCACATGCAGGTCGTAGCTGTTACGACCCCGCTCAGCACGGTTGTCCACATGGAAGTAGCTTGCGCGAATGCCCAGGTATGCCACGTCATCGGGAACCTCGCGGCCCACGTTGAAGGTCATGCCCCAGTCGAGGGCCTCAACTTCTTCGTCGCCGATCTTGCGCGCCCGGCTTGTGTTCTTGCAGCCCGTCAGGCGCAGCGCCGCCAGCGTCTGCGGGCGGCGAACCACGTCCTCGACGGAGCCGATCTCCTCCACATGCCCGTCGTGCATCACGCAGATTCGCTGGCACAGGCGGCACGCTTCGTCGATGTCGTGGCTCACGTAGAGTACGGTGCGGTTGCACACATCGAACAGGTCGAGCATGTTCTGCTCGAGGGCGCTCTTAAGATAGGAATCGAGTGCGCTCATGGGCTCGTCGAACATAAAAATGCCCGGATGCGCCGCCACCATGCGGGCAAGCGCCACGCGCTGCTGCTGCCCGCCCGAGAGTCGTGCGGGATAGCGGTCGACAAAATCGGCCAGACCGAAAATGCTCAGATAGCGCTCGGCGAGCTTTTTGCGCGCGGCGGCGTCACCCGCGTCCTTTACACCGGCGCATACGTTATCGGCCACTGTCATGTTAGGAAACAGCTGATAGTTTTGGAACAGCAGAGCGCATTTGCGCGCCTGGGGCGACAGGTTGATGCCCGCCGCCGAGTCAAAAAAGGTCACGCCGTTGACGACAATCTTGCCCTCGTCGGGCGTCTCCACACCGGCGATGCAGCGCAGCGTACAGCTCTTGCCGCAACCCGAGGCGCCCAGCAGGGCCACGCGCTCCTCGCCGGCCTCAAGCTGCATGTCGAGCACAAACCCGGGATAACGTTTCTTAATATCCAAAACGAGCGACATAGCTTATCGACCTCCCCGCGGCGCCGCATCATCACGCATGAGCTCGGCCAGCGCCTCGCGATCGATACGCAGCGCATCGCCGCCGACTGGGTCGAGCGAATCGCCCTGTCCGGCGAGACCTTTGGCCTGTTTGCGCTCCGCACGGGAAAGGCCACGTTCGCGATACTTTTGCGAATGCGCCGTGTACATATTGATGAACAGAATGACCAGGAAGCTGAACGCGATTACGACCACGACCCAAAAGAGGGCCACCGACGTATTGCCGCCCATCCACTCAAAGTAAATCGCAATGGGAATGGTCTGCGTAATACCGGCGTAGTTGCCCGCAAAGAACAGGGTGCAGCCAAACTCGCCCATCGCGCGGGCAAAGGCGAGCACCGTGCCGGCGGCAATCGAGGGCCAGCCAAGCGGCATCATGAGCTTGGCAAAGATGCGACGCTCGGACCATCCCAGGGTTCGCGCGGCGTCGAGCATCTGCGCGTCAAGACTCTCGAAGGCTCCGAGCGCCGTGCGGTAAACCAGCGGAAACGACACGACGACGGCCGAAATGACCGCCGCGGGCCACGTAAAGACGATCGAGATGCCGTGTGCGATCAGCCACTGGCCCACCCCGGTCGAGCGGCCAAACAGCATGAGGAGCAAAAAGCCGCAGACCGTGGGCGGCAGCACCATAGGGATGGTAAAGACCGAATCGAGCAAACCCTTCACGCGGCTCGTGGTACCCATGGTCTTCCACGCGGCAAACAGGCCCAGCGCAAACGCGATCACCAGGGCAAGGCCGCTCGTTTTTATGGACACCCAAAACGGGCGATAGTCGATGCCGCCCAATAAGGAGGCCAGAGAGGCCAAGGGGCCCTGCTCATCCCGCAACACGACAGACGATGCCTCTACCATTTGAGCGCTATCAAGCCAACGCGCGCCGCCCTTGGCATCACCCGAGGCTGATGCAATCACCACATAGCGGTCCCCATCCGCACCGCGCTCGTCAAAGCCATAGGTATACCCGCCGGCATCAAACGTTGTTTCCGCCGTGACATACCAAGGGAGATCCACGTCCCCTAGCTGCGCGCCTCCCATGCAGTTTGCGCTGTCGAGCTCACAGACGAGGGCCTTGAGACCCGATACGGACTCGTTATCCTGCGGATCCAATCCATACTTCTCGACCGCCTTGGGCGATATCCACACCACAACGCGGTCGGCAGCGAGCGCCGCTACAAGGTCCACGTCCTCGTCAACGGGAAACCGGTAGCCCTCAGGCTGGCCCTCCATGTCACGAGCGGTCCCCTTGGCCAACCGCTCAAAACCCTCGATCCCATAGGAAAGCCCATGAGCGGTCGCAGCAACCTGGGCCCCGTCCTCAGCGTTCCCAGCAAACGCAAATCCCGGCGCCCAGCAAAGCGCGAAGGTCAAAGCGCAGGCGACAAGCATGCGGAATCTATTAAGCACGAAAAGCTCCAAGCGAATACAAGGACGGAGTGAAACACAAAACGATGGAATTATCGCGCCAAGCCGCACTACGCGGAAAGCTCAAAGCCGTACTTAGCCCAAATCTTCTGAGCCTTCTTGTTGGTCAGGCAAAAGTCGATAAACGCCTTGGCCTCGTCGGCGTGCTCGGAGCTCTCGGCAACGGCACCCGGGTACACGATGGGCTTGTGCGAATCCTCGGGGCACACGAAGGCCTCCTCGATGCCGTCGTAGCGGAAGATATCGGAGCTGTAGACAAAACCGGCCACGCAGTCGCCTGTGGACACATAGGCGGCGGCGGTACCAACTTTGTCGGCCAGGGCCACCTTGTCGGCGATCTCGGGAGCATACTCGCCATCGTCGCCCTCGGTGCCGGTGTAGAGGCCCACGGAGGCCAGGGCCTGGTTGGCGTACTTGCCGGCGGGAACGGTCTTGGCGTCGCCGATGGCGATCTTGCCGTCCAGATTCGCGACGTCGGCGATGACCTCGACCTTGGTGTCGGAGCCCTCGGCGCGAATGATCACGAGATCGTTGACGAACATATCCTCACGGGTGTCGGCGTCGACGAGCTCGGCGGCCTCGGCGTCGTCCATGGTGCCCTTGGAAGCGGTGATGAGCACGTCGACCGCAGCACCGGCGCGCATCTGCTCGACAAGGTCGCCGGACGCTTTGAACTGCGTGTCGGCAAACGTGGTACCGGTCTGCTCGGTGTAGAGCTCCTGAACCTCGGGCAGAGCCTTCTCGAGCGAGTTGGCGGCAAAGACCTGCAGCTCGACAGCCTTCTTCTTAGAGGAAGACTTGGCGGAGCCGGCATCGGAACCAGCGGGCTCGGACGTCTTGTTGCCCGAGCAGCCAGCAAGGCCAAAGCCGGCGGCAGCGGCAGCAGAAAGCGAGACAAAACCGCGGCGTGAAACCATATCGAACATATTCAACCCTTTCGGACCTTGTGCCCGGGTACCCCACCGCGGGCTTTAAACTGCAATCAGATTATACTTCTACGAGAATAATGATAGTGAGAAATTATTCTCGCCAGAGAATATAGTTTCGAGTTGCCGTGCACCTTGGCGTCGCTTCGGCGGAAAACAAAAGCGGAGCAGCCGTTCTGGTCGCCCCGCCGCAGGTAAACCGCTTAGTTGGTATGTCCGCCGCCCGCCGTCATTTGGGCCGCATGCTCCAGCTGATCGCTCACGGCCTCCCAGCTTTCGCGGGCCGCTTTCGTAGATCCCGGAAAGTTGATGACAAGTGTATACCCACGCTGCATGCACACGGCACGCGAGAGCATAGCGCGGCGCGTCTTGGTCATCGAGTACGCGCGAATCGCCTCGGCAATACCCGGCACATCGCGGTCGCAGACGGAACGCGTCGCCTCGGGCGTTACATCGCGCATCGAAAGACCCGTGCCGCCGCAGGTGAGCACGACATTGGCGTGGCACTCATCGGCGGCTTCCACAATGGCATCACCGATTTCGCTGACGTCGTCGCGCACGACCACATGTGAGGCGACCGTCCAGCCCTGCGCCTCGATAAGTTCCTCGAGGGCGGCTCCAGCCTCGTCCTGAGCAAGATCGCGCGTATCCGAGCACGTCACGATCGAAATCTTCAACTCCATAGTCTTCCTCCTACAACACCGTGCCCTCGGGCAGGTCGACACGCACGACACCCACGACGTCGCCCGCCTTGAGCTCGCACGGTCCTTCGTCAATACGCAGCAGGCAGTTGGACCGCTGCATCGTGCCGAGCAGCGCCGAATTCTGCGTCTTGGCCTCGGTCACCAACAGCTCACCGGTCTCTGGGTCGCGCAAAACCGTGGCGCGATCGAAGAAGCGTCGGTCCTGGCGCTTTTTCACGCCGTGCGTGAGCGTCGCCTGCTGCACGGGACGCGCACCCTCGGAAAAACCGCGCATCTTGCGAATCGCCGGACGGGCAAGCATCTCAAAGCCCACATACGCCGCGGCCGGATTGCCTGAAAGCCCCAGGTAGGGCTTACCCCCGAGCAAACCAAACGTGATGGCCTTGCCCGGACGCATCGAGATGCGATCGAACAGCACCTCGCCCTCGCGCCGGACGAGCGCCGTCACGTAGTCGTAATCGCCCGCCGAGGCGCCACCACTTGTAATGACAAAATCGCACTCTCGCGTGGCGCGATGCACCAGCTCGGCAATCGCCTGCTCATCGTCGGGCGCAATACCGTAGAACACCGGATCTGCCCCGGCATCGAGCGCCTCGGCCATCAGCGCCGAGGAGTTGGAATCGCGAATCTGACCGCGCGCCGGTACCTTACTCGGTGCGACCAGTTCCGTGCCCAGCGAGATAATGCCCACGCGCGGGGCGGCATGTACCTTCACGCTCGCGTATCCGGCGCTTGCCAGCAAGCCGGCGCCCGCCGGGGCCACGACCTCGCCGGCATGCATCACAACATCGCCGGCATGGGCCTCCTCGGCGGCAGAGCGAACGTTCTCCCCTACCTTGGCAGGCGCCGAGAAGCGAACGTGCGAGCCCTCGTTGCCGTCGCCATCGAGTACGTCGACGATCTCGTACTTCACCACGGCATCGGCACCTTCGGGTACCGGCGCGCCCGTCATGATGCGGACGGTCTCGCCCGTGCCGATTGCGCCGTCAAACACATGGCCCGCGGCCTCGTGTCCTACGACGGAGAGCGTCACCGGAGTGTCACCGGCGGCCGCAGCAAGATCGGCTGCGCGCACGGCATACCCGTCCATGGCGCTGTTGGCAAACGGCGAGATGTCGATATCGGCCACCGCGTCCTCGGCCAAGGGAAGACCGGCGGCCTGCCACACGGGAATCTCGACGAGATCGGTCGGAGCAACGTGCGACAGAACAATCGACTGCGCGTCCTCCAGCGGAATGAGTTTCTCTGCCATATGCACCTCTTAATGCCACGGCGCACAACAGGGGCGCCGATTCTTTATGCTTGTCTCAGTATAATCCCCCGACGCACGACCGCGACTCGGCCTGTACCCGCAAATACACCTGTCGGTTGCAGGCCGCGAAACAGAATGGAAACCAACCCACCGGCTCGTCGCGTTTACCGCGTTTTATAATGCTTGCGTTGCAACCTAAAAGAGGAACGTATGGCTCATAACGACAAACCCGAAAGCGCAAACGAAGCGCAGGATCATTCCCAGCCGCTCGACGAAGGCGGTTTTTTCTCCCTGAACGACGTCATCACGGCAGGCAGGCATCAACTTACCCGCTCCGAGCATCTCTTGGCTGCCGACACGCGCCGCAACGCCCGCAACCTACTCGCGAGCGCCAAGTTGCTCGTACTCGTCGTCATCGTCTCACTTGCCATGGGCGTTGCCGCTTGGGCGTTTTTGGCCTCGCTGAATATCGCGACCGACTATCGCGAGCACCATGCGTGGATTTACGCGCTTCTTCCCGTTGTGGGCGTTGCCACCGCATGGGTGTACAAAAACCACGGTCTTGCCGCCAAACGCGGTAACAACCTGGTCATCGACTCCGCTCTGGGCACCCGCCTCATCCATATGCGCATGGCCGTCCTCACCTTCGTCTGCTCCACGCTCACGCATCTAACGGGCGGATCGGCCGGTCGCGAGGGAGCTGCGGTGCAGATTGGCGGCACCATCGCCAGCAACATCTCGAGCCTCGCCCACCTCAAAAAGCATGACCACCACGACCTCATGCTCGCCGGAATCTCATCGGCCTTTGGCGCCGTATTCGGCTCGCCCCTTGCCGGAGCTTTCTTTGGCATGGAGATGTGCTTTATCGGCAAGATCGACTACACCGCGGGCATCTACTGCCTGGTCGCGTCGTTTACCGGCTACTTTACATCACTCGCCCTGGGTACCGAGTACGAAGTGAATGTCATCGCCAGTGTTCCCGCCATGTCGCCCAAAACGGTCGTCATCGTTGTTATCAGCGCCATTATCTTCGGTCTGACGGCACGCCTCTTTGCCTGGTCGGTTCGAACCGTCAAGAGCCTGTACGGTCGCTTTATCACCAATTACCTCGTTCGCGCACTTATAGGCGCACTCGTGGTTTTGGCCGCCTATACCCTCCTCGACGCCTGGGGCTACGCTGGCCTTTCCACGTGGCTTTCCGGCGCCGGATTTGCAGGCAACACCACCCTGGCGGACGCAGCCATCAAGTTGGTCGTCACAGCGCTTACCCTGGGCGCGGGCTTCCAAGGCGGCGAGGTCACGCCCCTGTTTGGCATCGGTGCGGCACTCGGTGGCTGGATCGGTTGCTTTACCGGGCTCGACCCCAGTTTTCTGGCGGCTCTCGGCATGCTCGGCGTGTTCTGCGCCGGCCTCAACGTACCCATCACCACCTGCATGATGGCCATCGACCTGTTCCACGGCACAGCCGCCGGGTTCTTTGTCATCGTGGCCTTTATCAGCTACCTAACCGGCGGACACCGCGGCGTGTACCCCGCCCAGCGCATCATCTCGCCCAAGCGCCGTTCGCTTATTGTGGATGAGGGCGGTACGGTAGCGGATGCTATCGAGCGCCACAACGACCTGATAGAGTAGATGTAATAATCGCCGTGCAGCCACAATCGGGGTCAATTCGACCTGAGCGCGACCGCACTGTCATGTCACACGCCGGGAGTCGCCCCATGCACGCAACTGATTTTGGCCGCACGCTCATTATCGCCAACCCAGCCGCCCAGTCGGGTGCGGCGCGCGAAGTTGCCGAGCACCTGCAACGCTTTTTGGACATGACCGCACGCGCATCCCAGTTTGACCTGGTGCTGACCGAGCGCATGGGACACGCCAAGGAGCTGGCCGCACAGGCTCAGGGCTATCGCACCGTTATCGCCCTTGGCGGCGACGGCGTGATTCACGAGGTCGTCAACGGACTTATGACGCAAGAGGAGGGCACCCGCCCCGCTCTTGCCATCCTACCTGTGGGCTCCGGCAACGATTTTGCCCAGACGCTCGGTATCGACGATTTCTCCGGCAAGGATTTTGGCGCGCTGCTCACCTGCGAGCTGCAGCGTCAGGACATCGGGCGCATTCGCTCTTGGAGTCCTGCGAGCGGCAGCGGCGAGGCTACCGTTGAGTACTACGACCAGACGCTTTCGATCGGCATCGATGCCGCCATCGGCCTTGGCACCGCCGAGCTGCGCAAAAAGACGGGTCTCACCGGCGCGCCGCTCTACACCCTCTCGGGACTTGAGCAGTTTGGCCTGCGCTATCGCAACTACCCCATGACAGTCAGCTTTGACGGGGCGCCCGCCGAGCGCGTGAGGGCGATCATCATGGCGATTCAGCTGGGTCCCACGTATGGCTCGGGCTATCGCATCTGTCCCGACGCCGACCCCTGTGACGGTATATTCGACGTCTGCTACGCCTGCGGCCCCGTTCCGCGCGCGGTCGCGCTTCCCATGTTCCTTTCGGCCAAAGATGGCCACCACACCAAGCTGCCACCGGTTCGCATACGACGTTGTCGCCATGCCGAGCTGACCTTTGAGGAGCCCGACTACCCCATCCAGGCCGACGGCGAGCCCGTTGTCGCCTCACGCATCGAGGTCGACATCCTCACCGGCGCCCTCCACGTCTGGCGCCCCACCCGCTAACCCCTCAATAAGTTGCGGTGAAATAGGGACTGTTTATGCAGCTAAAGCCGCCAAACAGTCCCTATTTCACCGCAACTTATTGAGAAGATCATTCCTCCCCGCCCGGCTTGCGACGGTTGGCCTTTTTCATGGCGTTGAAGTGCTTGTCATTGAGCCTGCGCTGGCGAGAGCGCTGAGGCACCTTGGTCTTTACGCGTCGGCGCGCTGGACGCCCGCGCCGCTCAAGCTCAGCGCGCAGCTTACGCAGGCAGCTACTACGGTTTTGGAACTGGCTGCGGCTCTCGCGCGCCGTCACGGTAATTCCCGAAGGGATATGTTTCATACGCACCGCCGAGTCCGTCGTGTTGACGCCCTGCCCACCCGGACCCGTCGCGCGAAACACCTGCACCTCGCAATCGCGCGCCAACTCCTCGGCCGACATCTCGGCATAGCGCGCATACTCGCGCCATCCCATCTTGTTCTCATCCATATCAACACCTCCCCTCATACAAAAAATGTGACAAAGGGACGGTCCCTTTGTCACATCGCATACCAATCGCTTGTGTTGTGCGCTTAGGCGAAGGTGATCTCGCCGGTCTCGCAGTCCATATCGGCGATACGAGCCAGGCTCTCAACGCGGAAGCCGCGCTCGCGGAGCTTATCGCCGCCGCCCTGGAAACCCTTCTCCACCGCAATGCCAATACCGGACACCTCGGCACCCGCAGCCTCGCAGATCTTGATAAGACCTTCGAGCGCGCAGCCGTTGGCCAAGAAGTCGTCGATGATCAGGACCTTGTCGCCCTCGGACAGGAAACGCTTGCCAACGATGACCGGGTACTCCTTTTGCTTGGTAAAGGAGTAAATGGTCGTGGCATACTGCTCGCCGTCGAGATTGATGGACTGTGCCTTCTTGGCAAAGACCACCGGCACGCCGCCAAAATGCTGGGCTGCAATGCAAGCCATGCCAATGCCCGAAGCCTCGATCGTCAGGATCTTGTTGATCTCGACACCCTCGAACAGACGGGCCCACTCGGCGCCCATGTGGTCGAACAGCTCAACGTCGCATTGGTGGTTGAGGAAGGCATCAACCTTAAGGACGTTACCGGCCTTTACGATGCCGTCATGGCGAATACGATCCTCAAGCTCCTGCATGGCGCAACCCCTTCTCGCGGCAACGATACCGCGCGATTAATAAACGTTGTTCGATAGTCTACCACGGACCGACCCCCGACCGCCCCACAAGCCGTATCGCACCATAAAGCTGCAAGACCAGTAGACAGGCCCGATTCGTGGCAGGCAGCCTCCCAACACGCTAATGCCGGGTGCGCGTCCTCACCAAACGTACCAATGTGAGCGCAAAGCCCACGGTAGCAACGGCCATCAGCACGTAGAATACCAAACGGAAGCCAAAGAGGAACACGTCCGGACGACCCGCCACATAGCTCGTGACCGTCTTGCCCATCGCCGCGCTCGTCTGTCCATACAGGATGCGCGACGCCGCATTAATACCCAGCGCTATGCCCGCATAGCGCGCCAAGCTGCTCAAGCTGCCCGCAAAGCCAAGCGCCTCACGCGGAGCCGAACCCATATACAGCGAATTATTGGGACTCTGGAAGATCGACGTGCCGCACGACATAAACGCGACGCAGCACACGATCATCAAGATGGAAGAGTGCTCGTCAAGCGTGCTCACCGCAAAGAGACCGCACACGTACACGCCCAGGCCAACGGCCGTGGGCGCTTCACAACCAACACGGTCGGACACCGAGCCCGAAAGCGGGCCCACAAAGGCATTCACGACCGGCATCGCCAAAAACAACAGGCCGGAGATATCGGAGCTAAAGCCGTGGGCATCCTGAAAGTAGAACGGCAGCACAAACTCGGAGGCACCGATACCCACGAACACGATAAGCATGCAAGCCAGGTTAATCGTGAAAGCCGAGCTCGCAAAGCAGCGACGCGCCGCCTCTGTCAACGGCATAGGGCGTTCGCCAGCCTCCGGCTTCACATGTGGCAGCGTATAGAGTCCCACGATAAACGAGATTACGCCAATGGGCAGATTGATAAGGAAGATGCTCTCCCAGGGAAAGCTCGCCACCAGCACGCCGCCGAGCACGGGGCCGCACATCATGCCAAGAGCCACAAAGGTCGCGAGAATACCCATGGCACGGCCGCGCTCACGCGCCGGAAACGACTCGGTGATGATGCCCATATTGTTGGCCATCGCGGCGGCACAGCCAATGCCCTGCACGAAACGCGCCAAGATAAGCACCTCGAGCGAAGCCGAAAGCCCGCAAAGCAACGAGCCACCCGTAAAGACGATTACACCAAGCTGGAACACATTCACCTTGCCGCGCACATCGCCCAAGCGGCCAAACGGCAGCATGGCGACGCACGTCGCGAGCAGATACACCGAGCTCACGAGCTGAATGCGGTCGAGACCCACCCCCAGCTCCTTTTGCATCACTGGGAGCGCCACCGTCACGATGCTCGCATCCAGACACGCCATAAAGGTCATAACGAGCACGGTGAACAGAATCGCCCATTTATTCTTACCGTGGGTGTCGCCCTCTAGGGCAATGTGTTCGCGGCGCAGCTGCTCGGCAGTTTTCTCCATGTATATCCTTTCTATCGTGCAACGCAAAAACGGGACCCCAATCGCCTACAAACGGACACGATCGGGGTCCCGCCTACGGAATCGGAACTATGAGGACGTCGTCAGCCGAAAAGCCGTCCCACGCCTAGCACGCACGCTAGCCTAGCACTGCTCGAGCGCCTGCTCAAGGTCGGCAATCAGATCGGCCGTGTCCTCGAGGCCGCACGACAGGCGTACCATGTCGGCAGAGATGCCGCAGGCGATGAGCTCCTCATCGTTCATCTGGCGATGCGTGGCATTAGCGGGATGCAGACAGCAAGTGCGGGCATCGGCCACGTGCGTGGCGATCTGGGCGAGCTTGAGGCTCTTCATAAAGGTCTCGGCCGCCGCGCGACCACCGTTAAAGCCAAAGCTCACAACGCCGCAGGTACCGTTGGGCATGTACTTCTGAGCGATGTCGTAGTACTTGTCGCCCTCCAAACCCGGATAGCTCACAAAGCGCACCTTGGGGTGGCTCTGCAGGAACTTGGCAACGGCCAGGCCGTTCTCACAATGACGCGGCATGCGCACATGCAGGCTCTCGAGCGAGCTGTTCAGGAAGAACGCCGCCTGCGGGTTCTGCATGGGGCCGAGATCGCGCATGAGCTGCGCGGTAGCCTTGGTAATAAAGGCGCCCTCGCGGCCGAACTTCTCGGCATAGGTCACGCCGTGGTAGCTCTCGTCGGGCGTGGTGAGACCCGGGAACTTGTCCGCATGGGCCATCCAGTCAAACTGACCGTGATCAACGATCACGCCGCCCAGGTAGGCCGCGTGACCATCCATGTACTTGGTGGTGGAATGCGTGACGATGTCGGCGCCCCACTCAAAGGGACGGCACATCACGGGCGTCGGGAAGGTGTTGTCGACCATCAGCGGCACGCCGTGGTCGTGCGCGGCCTTGGCAAAGCGCTCAATATCGAGCACGGCAAGCGCGGGGTTAGCGATGGTCTCGCCAAAGACGAGCTTGGTGTTGGGCTGGAAAGCGGCCTCCAGCTCCTCATCGGTGCAGTCGGGTGCGACGAACGTGCAGGTCAGGCCCATGCGGCCCATAGTGTGAGCCAGCAGGTTGTAGGTGCCGCCGTAGATGGCAGAGCACGCAACCACGTGATCACCGGCACCGGCGACGTTAAAGATGGCGAGGAAGTTCGCAGCCATGCCCGAGCTCGTGAGCATCGCAGCGGTGCCGCCCTCCATCTCGCAGATCTTGGCAGCAACCAGATCGCACGTGGGGTTCTGCAGGCGGCTGTAGAAGTAACCGGACTCCTCCAGGTCAAACAGCTTGCCCATATGCTCGGACGTATCATACTTCCACGTGGTGGACTGGTAGATAGGCACCTGGCGCGGCTCCGCGTCACCCGGGCGGTAGCCGCCCTGAACACATGTGGTACCGATAGTCTGCTCGCTCATATCTTGCTCCCTTGCCTGGGTTTTAGTTTTATTCGGTTCACGATACCGCTACCCTGCACCCCTCTCAACCCATCCCAAAGGTAGGTTATGGGACTAATTAATCAAGGGTTTTATCTCAAGCCTTGGGCATTTGCTCGATAGATAAAAATGAGGCATACATGAAGCTCTCGATGATTACATGCACCGTCACGGGTACCATAGGCGAGTACACCGTAACCAAGGAGACAACGATGAAGCAAATCGATACGGCCCAGCTCGACATCAACGCCTGTCAGGCTCAGGCTGCCGAATACCACGCCCGCGGCTTTAACTGCGCCCAGGCCGTCGCCTGCACCCTCGCGCCTGCCGTCGGACTCGACCCCCAGATCGCCTTTACCCTCACCGAGGGCTTTGGTGCCGGCATGGGCGGCATGACCGAAACCTGCGGCGCCATCTCGGGCGCCGTGGCCATCATGGGCTTCGTGATGAGCGACGGCATGGAAAACCCCAAGACCAAGGGCCAGACCTACAAGCTGTCGCGCGAAATCGCCAAGCGTTTTGGCGAGAAGAACACGACGACCGTCTGCGGCACGCTCAAGGGCATCGGATCGGACAAAGGTCCGCTCCGCAGCTGCCCCGGCTGCATCGACGATGCAGTCGAGATCGCCTGCGATGTGCTAAAGCAGCTCGCCGAGTAAACGGCAGCAACATAAAAACGACGGCCGGCGCTCTTGGGATTCTTCCAAAAGCACGCCGGCCGTCGTCGTTAGAACTCCGCAAATTCGGGAGCGCCGACCTCAATCTCCTCGCGCCCCGCCATAAGCTCGCGCATCTTGGCGCAAAACGACTCCTGCTCCCCTGCCTTAAACACCAAGTGAAGTGTCACGGTATCCGCGTAATCGGTATCCGAAACCTTGGCACCCGAATCCTGGGCCAAGCGAAGCACCTGCTCATACTGCGGATAGGCCACATGCACGACAACCGGCACGACACTCGTCATCTCGACGATCTGCCCGGACTCCTGAGCCGAGGCCACCGCCGCCTGCGTCGCCGCGGTATAGGCGCGCACCAAGCCACCAGGACCCAACAGCGTGCCGCCAAAATAGCGCGTCACCACGCAGCAAACATTTTTGAGCCCCGCGCCGCGCAGCACCTCGAGCGTCGGCATACCGCTCGTGCGGCTCGGCTCACCGTCATCGCTCTGGCGCTCGCGTCCATCGACCAAAATCCACGCGGGCACATTATGTCGAGCGTCGTAATGACGTTTGCGAACCATCTCGATAAAGGCATTCGCCTCATCCTCGGACTCAATATGGACCAGCTGGGCAATAAACCGGCTCTTGCGGTCCACAAACTCGCCCGAAGCCTCAATATTCGATTGCAGAGTAAAATAGCTGTCCAACAAAGCCCCTCAACAAAATAAAGCGCAGCAACAAACAGCCTCAATAATACGGCAAAGACAGCACCGTTGACCTCGCCAACAAGAACGGAAACGCCAATGATACCGTCACCAACAGACACTATGACCCAATCCGAGGGCACTAAAAAGATAGGAGCCCCCGCTCGTGACCGCGGGTCGGGGCTGCGACAATGATGTTGAAGTGCCATAGGC
>JAHAAK010000031.1 GCA_018376905.1 Collinsella sp.
ACGGCGCCCCCGGGGCCCGGATGGGGCCTCGGGGGCGTTCGGCTAGCTGCGGGAACGGCCTGTCCGCCTAATGTGTTCGGCTGAGATCGGAAATCAACCGTCGGCCCGCCAGCGGCCACATCGAGCAGATGGGCGTGCTTCGATCCCGAGCCTAGCCTAGGACGCGGGCCATGCGCGTCTTGAACTCGGACAGGAAGCGCGGGGCATCCACGGTCAGCGCTACAAGCGCGCTCTTGTCCGGATCGGATAGGCGGCGCTCGTCGCAAATGGTGCGGCCGCGATACTCGCCCAGCAGATCAACACGCAGATTGCAGCCGAGCGCACCCACGAGCGTGGGGTCAATCGCCACAGCGACGGCAAGTGGATCGTGCAGCGCGCAGCCGCCCAGGTAGGGGGCGTTCATCTCGTACGAGCCAATGTAGTGCTCCACCATGCTCGCAAACGCACAGCCCGCCATGGTGCCCGAACCCGTCCAGCCGGCAATGTCGCGACGCGTGAGCGCCACGCGATGCGTCACGTCCAGACCCACCATGGTGAGCTTGCGGCCCGAACGTAGCACGGCATCGGCCGCCTCGGGATCGCTTGCCATGTTGGCCTCGGCGCCCGCGCTCACGTTGCCGGGCACGGTAAGGGCGCCCCCCATCACGACCACGCGGCCGATGGACATCATCGCCGCCGCATCGCGCTCCAGGGCGAGCGCCAGGTTGGAGAGCGGGCCAGTCGCTACGTAGACCAGATCGGGACCATAGGTGCGCGCGGCATCGATCAGATAATCGACCGCAGCGTTGCCGTCGGCCGAGGTCGCCCCCACCGGCTCGTAGGGCGACGCGGGCACGCTCGCGCCGCCGATGCCGTTCTTGCCGTGAATGAGCGCGGTGGACGCCGGCGGCGTATAGGGCTCAGTCGCCTGCAGAGGACGGTCGGCACCCAGGTACACCGGAACCTCGGGGCGACCCAGCAGATCGAGCACCGCCAGGCAATTGTGCGCCGACTGCTCGACGCGCACGTTGCCAAAGCACGTGGTGATGCCCACGAGCTCCACCTCGGGGCTCGCGATGGCATAGGCCAGCGCCATCGCATCGTCAACACCCATATCCAGATCAAGGATCAGCTTCTTGATTGCCATTGTTCTACTCCGCTTCTCCGTCTTTATCGTTTAACCAAACCAATGTTCAACTTCGGCGCGCGTGGGAATCGATTGCTGAGCGCCCAGGCGCGACACCGTCACTGCCGAGGCGCGAGCGCCCGCGGCCATGCACTCAAAGAGCGGCAAACCCTCTAGGCGAGCCGCCGCCAACGCGCCGATAAACGTATCGCCGGCGGCCGTGGTATCGACTACCGTGCTCGAAAGCGCCGGCATGCGCAGCAGCTCGCCGTCATCGCCGAGCGTAACCGAGCCGGCACCACCCAGCGTGATGACCGCAGCTCCGGCGCCCTTGTCGAGCAGCGCATTGAGCGCGGCGACGCAACTCGCATCATCCGTGGGCAGAATGCCCGTCAGCACCTGGCACTCGGTCTCGTTGGGGCAGACCAAGTCGACCGCAGGCCAGACCTCCGCAGGCAGCTCGCAGGCGGGCGCTGGATTAAAGACCGTATAGAACCCCAGCTCGTGAGCGCAAACAAGCGCCTCGGCCGTCGCTGCAAGGTCACATTCACCCTGGGCGATAAAGACGCTTCCGGCAGCCGGGGCAATCTCGCTGGCGTCGCCGTCGAGCTCATGGGCCACCAGACGCCTCAACGCGCAGGCAACGTCCGCACCCGCAAGCGCATGGTTGGCGCCCGGTGACAGTATGATGCGGTTGTCGCCCTCGCAGCGAATGATAGTCGCGGTGCCAGTCTCCACGTCGTCGCGACGCGCCACAAACTCAACGCCCACGCCGGCATCCTGGAGCCCTGCCACGAGCGCATCGCCAAAGGTATCGCGCCCAACAGCGCCGATCATGCACGTGCGCGCACCCATGCGCGCAGCGGCAACGGCCTGATTGGCTCCCTTACCGCCGGCGTTGGTGATAAAACCGCTGCCATCGACCGTCTCGCCCGCGCGCGGCATGCGCTCGCACGCCACCGAAAGGTCCATGTTCATGCTGCCGAACACCGCAACGATGCTGTGATCCGCCATGGAAACCTCCTCGCCTTCAGGCTTTGCGCCCACCGTCGACCAACGATTGTGCACTCTCGCACCCCCTATAACTTTAGTCCACTTTGATGTGGACGCGCGCTTGAGCTTGCGCCAGCAGCAAGCATTCACAGGGGCAGGCAGCTACAATGAATACGTGCTGATTATTCTCGTCATTGGATGATGTTTTATGGAACAATTCTCGCAATCGGGCTCGCGCG
Source organism: Collinsella sp. (assembly GCA_018376905.1). Classification (GTDB taxonomy): domain Bacteria; phylum Actinomycetota; class Coriobacteriia; order Coriobacteriales; family Coriobacteriaceae; genus Collinsella. The sequence goes on from JAHAAK010000031.1 coordinate 2,338, forward strand.
GTCGACGCCGCACGGGCAACGAGCCGGCGCCGCACGAACGCGTGAAGGGCGAGCGCCGTGCCAACGAGCCGCGACGCACCGCAAGCCCCCATCGCGCTTCTGCCAACAACGCGGGCCGCGCCAACACTCCCGCCGCGGAGCAGACGCCTGCTCGCCCCAAGTCCCGCTACATCCCTGCGCTCGACGGCCTGCGCACGCTTGCCGTCGTCGCGGTGGTGCTCTATCACCTCAACCTCACGTGGGCTCAGGGCGGCCTGCTTGGCGTCACGATCTTCTTTGTGCTTTCGGGCTATCTGATCACGCGCTTGCTGCTCAACGAAGTCGCTAAGACCGGCCGCATCGACCTTAAGAGCTTCTGGATTCGCCGCATCCGTCGCCTGGTCCCCGCCGTGGTAACGGCAGTGTTCGTGACCTGCGCGCTGTGCACCATCTTTAACCACGTGATGCTCACCAAGATGCGTCCCGACGTTCTGCCGTCGCTGCTGTTCTTTAACAACTGGTGGCAGATTGCCCAAAACGTCTCGTACTTCAACGCCCTGGGCGACCCCTCGCCGCTTACGCACTTTTGGTCGCTCGCCATCGAGGAACAGTTCTACCTGGTTTGGCCCCCGCTGCTGCTCGCTATGGTATCCATGCACATGAGCAAGCCCAACACGCGCCGCATGGTTCTGGGCCTGGCTGCTGTCTCCGCCATCGCCATGATGCTGCTCTATAACCCCGCCGCCGACCCCAGCCGCGTGTACTACGGCACCGACACCCGCGTGTTCTCGCTGCTGCTGGGCGCCTGGATGGCCTTTATCCCCGATCGCGACCTGGCGCCGGTGCGTCTCGCTCGTCGTTTGGGGCTCAATCGCCTGGCTGGCGCCGCCAAGCACGGCAAGAACGCCGAGGGCAAGCATGACGCTACGACCGACGGCGCAGCCGAGACCGTCCCGGCACAGCCGAGCGCCCTCGTGCGCTTTTGGTCCTCGCCCGCATCCATCGATGTGCTGGGCGTCGTGGGTCTGGTTGGCCTTGCCGCCATGGTCGCGCTCACCAACGGCTACACCGCGTTCCAGTATCGCGGCGGCACGCTGTTATGCTCCATCCTCACGCTCATGGTCATCGCGGCCTGCGTGCAACCCCAGGGAATGGTTGCCCGCGCACTGTCCGCCGAGCCGCTCGTGTGGGTTGGCAAGCGCTCGTACAGCATCTACCTGTGGCACTATCCGCTACTGTTGCTCATGAACCCGGTCGCCAACATCAACGATACGCCGTGGTGGCAGTACATTTTGCAGGTGTTGTTGGTGGTCGCCGTAGCCGAATGCTCATATCGCTTTATCGAGACGCCGTTTAGAAAGGGCGCCTTTGGGCGCACCGTATCCGAGTTCCGCGACGGCACCACCACGCCCGCCAACTGGGCACGCGCGCATATTCCCGTGTGCGCCACTTGCAGCATCGTGCTTGTTATCGCGCTGGGCGGCCTGATCTTTGTGCCGGAGACCTCCGCACTGAGCGGTGAGGGCGCCGAAGTCCTCAACAAGGAAGCCAAAAACACCGCGCCAACGGACCAACAGGCAGCCGACGACACCGACAAGGACAACGACGGCTTCCCCGATGGCTCCTACGACCTGCTGATGATCGGTGACTCCGTGTCGCTGCGCGCCGTTGATTCCTTTGACGGCGTGTTCCCCCACAGTCACATCGATGCCGAAAAGGGCCGCCAGTTTGATGCGGGCCGCGCGACATTTGAGGGCTATCTCCAACAGAACCTTGCCGGCAAGATCGTGGTCTTTGCACTGGGCACCAACGGCTTGGTAACCGACGACCAGATCGACGCCATCATGACCGATGCAGGAGATAAGCGTATTGTGGTGTTTGTGAACACGCGCAGCCCGCAGCCGTGGGTTGGCTCTACCAACCAGGCCATCGCCAACGCCGCTACGCGCTACAAGAACGTGCGCGTTATCGACTGGTACGGATACAGTGCCAACCGCAACGACCTGTTCGATGGCGATGGCACGCACCTGTCGACCACTGGCGTGACTGAGTACCTCAACTTGATCCACGATGCCGTTAAGAAGGACCTGCCCGTGCATCCCGAGGATCACGTCAACGATCCGCAGCCGGCAGCCGTCAAGTCTGCCACCGACGCGCTCGTCAATGCGCTCGCTCTCAAGCCGCACAAGCTGGGCACCGACAAGTAACCTGCAGCGCAAACTTCCCACATCCGGAGGGGGTGCCTGCCACGGCAGGCACCCCCTCCGGATGTTAGGGACGTTCCTTATGTGCCGGCACCTAGGGACACTCCTGGCACAGCCGAGGAACGCCCTCCTTGCGACCGAATTCTGGGCGCCTCGCCACCCCGAGCGTTGTTTCTAAGCCCACACCCGCAGCAAACAACCCAAAATCACTCTTTTCGAGCCGACTCCAAGAGGTCGTGGACAAAAAGTGGCAAATATGAGTACTGTTACCGTTTTAGTAGCAGGCAAAACCACCCAAAATGGCGCTCATGCGGTAGCGCGCGAGCCTTCCAGTTGACCAGAATGGCCGGCTTAGGACTTGGAGACCCGCTTTTAATAAACAGATTCTTAACTATGTTCATTATTTTCTTGGTCGTAAATGCTATTGGCCTGACAACAGTACTCATTTTTGGCATTTTTTGCCCACTGCCATATAACTAACCCCCTACAGCAAGCAAAATACAGGCCGCAACCCATGGCAGCGGCCTGTTTGGAGTCCAAAAGAGGCGCTAAGCGCTGTAGCCCATCGCTTGCAACACAAACATGACGACCGTCAGCACCGTAATCACGGCGATAGTCGCCCAAGTGAGCACATTCCACACGCGGCCGTTGCGGTTAGTGCCCATAATGTGACGGTCAGCGGCAATAACCACCTGGAACACCAGAACCACGGGCAGTAGCACGCCATTGATGACCTGCGAGGTCATCATAATCTGGAACAGATCGACGCCGGGCATAAGCACCAGCACGGCAGAGATACCGATGATGGCCGTAATGATGCCGCGATAGACCGGGGCCTCGTCCCAGCTGCGGTCGGCACCGCGCTCCCAGCCAAATGCCTCGCAGATAGCGCTCGACGTAACGCCCGGCAGCACGCAGGCAGCCAAGAAGCTCGCCGCGACCAGGCCCGAGGCAAACAGTACCGTGGACCACTGACCCGCAATAGGCTCCAGCGCACGGGCAGCATCGGCAGCATCGCTAATCTGAATGCCCGCCGGGAACAACACCGTACCGGTCGTGATGATAATAAAGCCGGCAATGACATCGGCGGCAAGCGAGCCGCTCACGGTATCGATGCGCTGCAGCACGATATCGTCCTCGCCCGCGTTCTTGTCGACCACGTTGTTCTGCGCCAAGAAAATCATCCACGGCGCGATGGTGGTACCGATCGTTGCGACCACGAGCGACACGTAGCTGGGGTCATTTTGAATGTTAGGCACGACCAGGTCGACCGCGACCTCACCCCAGTTGGGGCCAGCCATAAACGCGGCGACAATATAGGTCACGAACACGCAGCTCACCAGCAGCAGAATCTTCTCGATGCGCTGGAAACTACCCGACATGGTAAGCATCCACACCAGCAGCGCTACCAACGGCACCGAGATGCTCGCCGGCACGCCAAAGAGAGCAAGGCCGCTGGCGATGCCCGCGAACTCCGAAATGGTCACAGCCGTGTTGGCGATCAACAGCGCCGCCATAGCAAGTACACTCTTGCGCACGCCAAAGCGCTCGCGAATGAGCGATGCCAGGCCCTTGCCCGTGACGCAGCCGCAGCGCGCCGCGGTCTCCTGCGTCACGATGAGCAGCACAGTCATGACGGGAAGCATCCAGAGCATCTTGTAGCCATAGCTGGCGCCCGCGCTGGAATACGTTGCAATGCCGCCGGCGTCATTGCCCGAAAGCGCCGCCAGCAGACCGGGGCCCATAGCGCCAAAGATGGCCGCGATGGTCAACTTTTGCTTGGTGCCCGACTTTTGCTTGGTATTTTGCACGCGACCACCTAACCCATGACCGACATGGTGAGCAGCACCGCAGCGGCGCAGTACACTACGCACGAGATCATGACGGCAATGACGTTCATGGCGGTGCCCGACGTGTTGAGGTCATGCTCGTCACGCCAGAACAGCACCATCAGGTAAATCACGGCGCTCATGTTGCCAACCAGGCAAATGATGGCAGCGATATTAAAGCAGCCGGTAAAGAGCTGCTCCTCAAACATGGGCGCATCGGGGAACGCGGCGGTGCGCACCAGCTGCGCGCACAGGTAGGTCACGAGCGAAAGGATCAGGCCCATACCCGTGCTCTGGAAGAAGAATCCCAGGTACGGTTTGGGCTCGTCGTCGTGGCCGTCGTACTCGAGGAAGTAGTTCTTGACGAACGACACCATGCGCGAGGCCGCCAGCAGCACGAGCGGCATGGCGCACATGGGGAACACCACCAGATGCGCGGAGCCGAGCGCCGTTCCCAGCACGGTCGCCATGATGCACGACGCGATGCCCCATACAACAACCCAGTACTGGCGATGCACGAACCAGCTGAGCACGTTCGTCGAGTCGTCCGACGCGCTATCGCCCGAGCCGACACCGGCGATCTGCAGGTCCTCCTGATGCTCCTCGGCGATAACGTCCATGGCGTCGTCGAAGGTCACGATACCCAGGATATGACGGTTCTCGTCGCAGACAGGGATGGCAACCAGGTCGTACTTGGTCATCTCGTCCGTCACGTCTTCCTGGTCCTCGTCGGGCGACACATAGACCAGGTCGCGATAGGCCAGCTGACCCAGCGTGGCGTCGCGGTCGGCTACGATCAGCGTGCGCAGCGAAAGCACGCCGGTCAGCATGCCGCTCGGATCCTCGGTATAGACGTAGTAGACGCTCTCGAAGTCCTCGTCGAGCTCGCGAATCGCCTCGATGGCGTCACCGACCGTTGCCGTGGCGGGCAGGGAGACAAACTCCGAGGTCATGATGCGGCCGGCGGTGTTGTCCTCATACCCCAGCAGGTTACGAATCGCCTTCTCCTCCTTGACGCCCATCAGGCGCAGGAGCTTCTCGGCCTTCTCGTAATCGAGCTCGTCGATCAGGTCAGCTGCATCGTCCGGGTCCATCATGGCCAGCATCGACGATGCGTCCGTGTCGGACAGGCCCTCGAGCATCTCGGTCATAAGCTCGTCGTCATCGAACTCCGAGATGGCCTCGGCGGCCTGGGCAGTATCGAGCTGCGCAAACACCTGCGCACGTAGGCGCGGGTCGAGCTGCTCGATAATGTCGGCGATGTCGGCAGGGTGCAGCTCACCGAGCGTCTTGTGCGACACCGAGAGTTGAATGTTCTTGGTCGAGCGGTCGAGCAGGTCCATGTAGGACCAAGCGATGATGTCCTCACTGAGCGGCTTGCCCAGGTGCTTCATAAAGCCTTCGACGATATGCTCGAGCGCGGGGCTGATGGCGCGTAGCAGACCGCGAGCACCGACCTCGGCGCCCAGCAGGCGCAGCTGGTTTTCGCCCGACATGGAAAACTTGATGTCGTTGACGCGCACGACCTTCATGCCCTGCGTGTCGACAATCTGCTTGTTGAGCACGTCACGGGCAAGCAAGAGTTCGGTCGGTTGCAGGTACGAAAAGCGAATTTCGGTAGCCGACGTCTTAAGGTGTACGCCCGTCTCGTCGATACGGTCGACCCATTTGCGCCAGCTGATCATAAACGGCGTCTTGCCGGGGCCGCGGAACGCGAGCGATGTCACGTGTGGAAAAACTTCGCCGGTAGCAATGCCAAAATCGTTGACCACGCCGAGCTTTTCGCCGTCGACGTCCAAGACCGGCAATTTGAGCATCTCACTCAGATAATTCAATGGTGCTCCCCATCATTATTCCTCCGGACGCGGCCGCGCGTGCGGCGTCCGGGGGCTTCTGGATATGTATACGCATGCGCGGGCGGCACGCCGCTCGACGCTTACACCCCGTGCATGCGCAAAAAGCACCTGCATGGGGTCATCGACTGTATGGTCGAGGTTTGGATTTCACCTGTAACCTTTCTCTTGACCCTCATTAACCGCAGTAACTATAGCATCAGCATCGCCCTGCGGCATCGAATTTATGCGCTGCACATTGCAGGCATACCAAACGCTGACGTATCCGTGACATAGCCATTGGGGACGTTCTTAAATGACTACCCAATAACTACTCTGTGGTGTCATTGTCCTCGGCAAGTTGGGGGAGCACAGCGTCCTTGGGCATGGTGGCCTTCGTCAGCGAGGTGAGCTTTTTGCTCAGCGACGTGTCCGTCTTGACCAGGTCGCTGAGCGTCACGATCTTGTAGCCGTCGGCGATGAGGCCGTCGATAATCTGCGGCAGCGCCTCGAGCGTCTGCTCGGCGCATTCGTCTCTATCGGTGAGCAGCACGATATTGCCCGGCGTCACCGAATCGAGCACCGTCGAGACCTGCTCGTCGGCACCGTTGAGTAGCCAGTCGCCCGAGTCGATATTCCACGAGACCACGGCGGAGACCAGGTCCATCGCATCAATCCAGTTTTGCTCGTCAAAGGCAGCGTAGGGAGCACGCAGCAGCATCGTCTTCACGCCGGTCGCCGACTTAATCGCATCGGTGCCTTTCGTGATCTGTTCGCGTACCGCCTCACGGTCCTGACCCTTGAGCGAATCATCGCTGTAGCTGTTGGATCCGATCTCGCACCCGGCATCGACAATCGCCTTGGCCGTGGCAGGCGAGGCCTCGGCCGCATCGCCCGAAAGGAAGAACGTCGCGGTGACGCCCTTTTCCTTGAGCGCCTGCAAGATCTGCTTGGTAGCGCCGCTCGGACCCTCGTCAAACGTCAGCGCCACGTACTTTTTGTTGCCCTTGGGCGCCACGCTGGCGCACGCAACAACGCAATCGGTGGCGGGCACAACCTCGCCGCGGTCTTGCGTCTTGCCCGACTGCTCACCAACCCACACCTCGGAGCGGCCCCGGACACCCCACGTCTGCACATACTCGATAGCGCCCGTGCCCTCGACCTTCAGCTTGGGCTCAATGGTCGTGGCCTGCACCTCGTGCTTCTCGTAGATGTTGCGGCCGTCTTTGACCGTCACCTTCTCGCCACCGGCAAGCTCGCGGCTATCCCATTTGCCCTGCTTCACGCGCTTGCCGTCGACCTTCACCGACAGCTTTTCGCCCCCATGGCGCTTGAGCACGCTGTCATCGACGGCCAGCAGGTCGCCTGCGTCGTAGGTGTCAGTCAACTCCTGGTCGTCGATGAGATTCTGCAGCGTAGAGCCCACACGCACCGCGGTCTTCTGGCCGTTGAGCTCCACGTCCACACTGCGGTTGACGTAGCCCACGACGGCAGCGACAAACAGCACGAGTGCGCAACCCACGGCGATGAGCGCATAGGGCAGGCGAGACGAACGACGGGGCGTACGGCTGTTGCCGATGCGAGCGCTGCGGTCGCTAAAGCCGCGGCTATGGTTGAGATACATCGCGCCGGGCTTACGGTGACGCTTGCGCTGACCGCTGGGTAGCTGCCCCAGATCGCGGCGCGCCGTCGGACGCGCGCCCGAACGCCCGTTTAAGTTGGATCCGTTTTGGCGCATGTGCCCTCCCCCATAAACACAGCAAGCCGGAGCAACAGGTCTCCGGCTTGCCTCCCATCATTTGGTACGTCGCTATTTTGTAGCTTTTGACGAGCCTCCGCTCGCCTTTTGGTATTCGTCCTTAAAGGCCTTGAACATGCCGCGCGTCTTGCCGAGCTGCTTGCCCAGTGCGCGACTGCCTTTGTCCACGGCAACCGATCCCTTGTCATCGAGCACCTTGGCGCCCTTCTTGACCTTATCGCCCACCACGACGCTTGCCTCGGCAGCCTTTGCGGCGGCACCGCCCGAATACCCGAGCGACTTGACCTCGTCCGAGACGACCATCGCGCCGTTCTCGTAGCCGCGCAGCATCGTCGGCGGCACCTGCGTGTCACCAACCAAAACACTCGAAGCAGCACCGGCGGTCACATAGAATGCCTGCACGATGCCCGAGCGTGGCTTGAACTCAACGTCCGAGCAATAGCCCACGACGTCGCCCGATTCCGTGCGCACGTCCATACCGACCCAGATGATGCAATCGTCCAAGTTGATGTCGAGGCGCTTGGCGGCGGCGGCATCGTACGTGTCCTTGACGTCGTCAACCGCGATGGCGCCCTCGTAGACACCAATGGCGTCGAGCGCTACGAATCGGTCGGGACGCTCGATCATGCCCGCGATATCGGACTGGCGGACCATAAAGCCGACCACGCGCGTACCACCCGGGGTAAAGACCGGAAAGTGAATCTTTCCGAGCTTTTTAGGGCTGCGCGGCGTGCCGTCCTTTTTGGTGCGCTTGTCCTCGGTAGGCTTGCGATAGATCTTGGCGCCGACAAAATCCCCGGCGCGCATTATGCCTCGGTCGAGGGCTCCGCAGCCTCGGTATCAGCCTCGACGGCGTTCTCGACCACGACGTCGGCGGCAGGCGTCACGTTGCCGCCCGAAATGGCGTCGTTGAGCTGCTCGCGCAGCTGGTCCATGCGCTCGCGGGCCAGATCGACCTTGGCGCGCAGGTCATCGGTCTTGGCGTCGACCATCGGGCCAAAGTCATTCACCGCAGCACGGGCCTCCTCGGCGCTGTGCTCGTAGGTGTCGCGCATATTGTCCCAGGCGTCGTTGGCGATATCGGCAGCCATGGCGCGGGTCTCGGCGCCCGAGCGCGGGGCCAGAGCAACGCCGACAATAGCGCCGGCAGCGGCACCAAAAAGTGCGCCGGAGACAAAGCTGAAAGTCTTACCCATGATCATTCCTCTCCTGCGGGCACGTCGGTGCCCACCGTTTGAATGCTGTCCATTATACCCGCAGCGCATCACTTGCCGCTCCGCTCATCTGCGTACGGCAAAGGCGCAGGTACGTGATGGTGATAAACGCGTAAGCCTACTCCTGAGGCATAGCCGGCATGGCCACCGTGGCACCCGGGTCTTCGCCGGCGCCGTCCACGAGCGGCAGGCCGCCCTCATGCGCAGGTCCCGCCGGAACCGTCGCAGCACCGCCAAAGACGGCAGCGGAGGCCTCGTGGTTCTCGGCAACCGCGCCCTCGGTATCAATCGCCACCTGGGGCTCGTCGTCAAAGTTGGGGACGCCCTGGGGCTCGGCGGGAACGGGCTCGGCGGTCGCATCGGCAACGAGCTCGGCGTCGGCCGGCACATCGCCCTCGTCAGCGCCCTCGTCCTCGGCAGCATCTTCGCCGTTCGCAGCGGCGACGGCCTCGTGCGGATCCTTGCCCTCGGCCTCAGCACGCATGCCCAAAACCAGGTTGCGCAGGCCCGCGACCGTACCGTCCACGTCGGGCGCAGGCTGGTCGGCATGCAGGTAGGCCCAATCCATCATGAAGGTGGCAGATGACAGCGCGCCGATGGCCAACGCATCGTCGGGACACGAAAGCTCAATCTCAAAGACGCGCTCGTCGTGCTCGCTCACGCGGGTGCGGCCGCACGAGATGCTGCCGGCAAGACCGGTCTCGTTCATGAGCTCGACCGACACGTGCTCCAGCAGGTGGCAGAGCTCGGTCTGGCCCATGCAATCCTGGAACTCGCGGCCGGAATCGCCCAGGCACAGATGCTTGGCAATCGCCGGCACCAGATAGTACACGCGCGCCGTGGCCTCGATATCCTCCGAGGTCATGAGCGGCATGCCGGGGTTCACCAGCACGTGCGCGCAGATCTTGTCCTCGCTGACGGTGACCTTAAGGATGTTGAACAGGCCTGCCATAACTCTCCCCTACTCTTCCTTGTCCTACTCGTCGCCGTCGTGCGGAATCGCAGCATCCGCACCCGACGCCGCCGGCTCGTCCGCCGCAGACTCGGAATCCTTCTTATCGGTTTCGGCCGGAGCGATCACGCGAATGAGCGAGATGCGCTGGCCACGCATCGACTGCACCTTAAACTTGTACCCCGCAACCTCAAACACCTCTCCGATGTCGGGCACCGAGTCGCAAAGCTCCAAAATCCAGCCGGCGATGGTCTCATAATCATCGCTTTCCTCGAGCGGCCATCCAAGCTCAATCGCATCATCGCACGAAAAACGCCCATCGACGAGCCACTCGCGGCGCGAGAGGCGCGTGAGGTACTTGTTGTCGGGGTCGAACTCGTCCTCGATCTCGCCCACGATCTCCTCGACGATGTCCTCGATGGTAATGATGCCGGCCGTGCCGCCGTACTCGTCCACAACGACCACGATCTGATCGTGCGAGGTCTGCATCTCGGACAGCAGCGGCAGGATGTCCTTGGTGTCGGGAACAAAGGTGGCGTCGCGCAAAAAGTCGGCGATGGGCTGGTCACCCTTGCCGTCGAGCGCGGGCTGGATCAGGTCCTTAATGTGCGCGATACCCACCACGTTGTCGGGATCCTCGTGGTAGACGGGGATACGGCTAAAGCCGGTCTGGCGCATGGTGGATAGCACGCTGGCGACCGTCTCGTCGTCCTCGCACATGGTGGTGTCCACGCGCGGCACCATGACCTCGCGGGCAACGGTGTCGCCCAGGTCGAAGATCTCGTGGATCATGCGCTTTTCCTCGTCGAGCAGGTCGTCCTGCTCCGAGACCATGTACTTGATCTCTTCTTCCGAGACGTTCTGGCGGTCGTCGGCACTCTTGATGCGCAGGATACGGGCCAGGCCATCGGAGCAAGCACCAGTTAGCCACACGAGCGGACGGGCGATCTTTTGGAAAAACGACAACGGCCCCACAACCTGCTTGGACACGCCTTCGGCGTTGGCCAGGCCGATGCGCTTGGGGACGAGCTCGCCGATCACGATGGACACGAAGGCGACCGCGACGGTGATGATGACCGGCGCCAGGCCGCGTGCGATGGCGGAGAGCGGCGCGATGCCAAAGCTCATGAGCCACGTGGCGAGCGGGTCGGACAGACTCGTCGAGGCGACGGCGGACGAGGCGAAGCCCACGAGCGTGATGGCGACCTGGATGGTGGCGAGCAGCTGGTCGGAGTCGGCAGCCAGCTTAATGGCACGCTCGGCGCGCTTGTCGCCTTCCTCGGCCTCGTGCTCCAGCACGGCGCGCTTGGCCGTGGTGAGCGCCATCTCAGACATAGAGAAGTAGCCGTTGATGAGGGTCAAAACGAGGGTGGTGATAAGGGAGATGGTTATGTCCATCGGGAGTTTCTCGAACCTCCAAGATTCGGGACGTCGGATTAAAACGTTGATGGCGGATAGGGCAGTTGCGCCCGGCGGCCGCTTGGATGGGCCCGCGGGCACAGGCGCGATCGCTAGATTACGAAGAGAATCACCGCCATGAACTGGAAGATGCTGCCGGCGAGTACCCACAGGTGAAACACGCTGTGAAGATAGCGCACGTTTTTGGCGATATAGAACGGCACGCCCGCGGTGTAGCACACGCCGCCGACGGCGAGCAGGGCAAGTGCCACGGGGTTGAGCAGCGCCACAAGTTCAGGCAGCTTAAAGACAACGAGCCAGCCCATCAGCAGATAGACCAGGCCGCTTACCCAATGCGGCTGGCGCTCGCGCAGGAAGCACTCGAGGGCGATGCCGATGATGGCGATGGCCCATACGGCAAAGAACAGCACAGCGCCGCCGTCGTTTGCGAGCGTGATGAGGCAAAACGGCGTATAGCTGCCGGCTATGAGCAGGTAGATGCAGCTGTGATCGATGATGCGAAACACGCGCTTGGCGCGCGCGGGCTGAATCGCGTGGTAGAGTGTGGAGGCTAGGTATTCGAGGATAATACTGACGCCATAGACAATCGCCGCGGCCATGTGGGCCGGGCCTCCGCCGCGCAGGGCGGCGAATACGATCAGGAGCACCAGGCCCGCGATACCCAGCAGGCAGCCGACACCATGGGTGACGGAGTTCATGATCTCCTCACCCACCGTGTAGTGTGGAACGGCCGCGGTCTTGGGTCGCGGCTTAGAACTGTCGCTCGAATCGGACATGCCGGTTACATCCTCCAACGTAAAGAGTTCTCAACACTATATCAAAGCGTCTAGGTACGTGCGAAATTTGCACCATACGTGACCCTTTGTTTACCCATTCTTTGCCTGTTGACGCATCAACGGCGAACGTCCATAATGCGCTTGCATTAAATGTTGATGTATTAACATCTTATAGGAAAGCTTCTTATGTCTCAAAACGCACGTTCCCATCGAAAGCTCAAGATAGCCGGCGTCGTTGCGCTGGTGCTCGTTGTCGCGCTGCTAGGGTTTGCCGGCAACTTCTTGTTCGACTTTGCCCTGAACCCCCAAGCGCCGTACACCATGAAGATGATGCAAGATGGCAAAGACGACAAAAAAGGTGAGCAGCCGGATGCCGAGGAAACCGAGGCACGGGCGTGGTTTAAGGAAAACCGCGAGAGCAGCAACCTCACCGCGGACGACGGGACCGAGCTTGCCGCCTGGTATTTTGCTGCGTCGGAGAGCGCACACGACTACGCCGTCTGCCTGCATGGATATACCAACGAGCCCATCGGCATGGCTCGATACGTCAAGCGATTCCACGACCGCGGCATGAACGTACTCGCACCCGCCGCCCGCGCCCACGAGCGCTCCGGCGGCGACTATATCGGCATGGGCTGGCCCGAGCGCCTCGATGTCGTTGCATGGATTGGACGGATCGTTGCAGCCGACCCCGAGGCGCGCATTCTTGTCTTTGGCGAGTCGATGGGTGCGGCAACCGCCATGAACGTCGCGGGGGAATCTCTGCCCGCAAACGTGAAGTGCATTATCGAGGACTGCGGCTATACGAGTGTTTGGGACGAGTTTTCTCTGCAGCTCAAGGACGTGTTCGGCCTGCCCAGCTTTCCCTTGCTCGATGTAGCAAACTTGGTGTGCAACGTGCGCGCGGGCTACGACTTTCATAAGGCGAGCAGCGTGGAACAGCTCAAGCGCGCGACGGTTCCCATGCTGTTTATCCACGGTGACCAAGACACCTTTGTGCCGTACAGCATGCTCGACCAAAACTACGACGCGTGTGCCAGCAAGGTCAAGCAAAAGCTCACCGTCCATGGCGCCACCCACGCCAAGAGCGCGCAGGTCGACCCCGAACTCTACTGGAACACGGTCGACGACTTCCTCGACGAGTATTTTTAGGCAAATAGTACGGTTTACTGGCCTATCTGACCCCCTAGCACTTCCGAAAAGCCGCCCGTGGGCACTGTGCTCACGGGCGGCTTTTACTAACAGTTGTGCTACAAAGGCGCTTGTTTTGTCTAATAGCTAGGTGCTACTTGACCTCGATGAGCTCATACTCGCTCGTGCCCAGGCCGATCTTCTCGGCGTGCGCGATGCACGCGCGCCAGTCGGTGTCGGGATGCGTGATGCAGAAGGGGTCCTTGGCCTGCTCGCCCTCCAGATGCTCGTGGTTATGCTCCATCTTGGCCGCGCTATCGGTGAGCTCGGTGTTGGGCAGCGGCTCGGATGCCATGACGGCATCGGCGCAGGCCTGGTCGATGGCGACCGGGTCGAAGCTCGCAAACATGCCGATATCGTTGACGATAGGCGTGTCGTTTTCGGGATGGCAGTCGCAGTTGGGGCTGATGTCCATGGCGAGCGAAATGTGGAAGCTCGGGCGGCCATCGACGACGGCTTTGGTGTACTCGGCGATCTTGCAGTTGAGCACATCGGCCGCGGCGTCATAGCCGGGCTTGATGCAATCCTGGTTGCACACGCCGATGCAGCGTCCGCAGCCCACGCAGCGATCGTGGTCGATGGTGGCCACGTGCACCGTGCGGGTGTTGCCGCTAGCAAGCTCGCGCTCGCGGGTGTCGTCGAACGAGATGGCGTTGTGCGCGCAGATCTTTTCGCAGGCACGGCAGCCAACGCAGTGCTCGGTCGCGACGTTCGGCTTGCCGGCGGCGTGCTGCTCCATCTTGCCGGCACGGCTGCCGCCACCCATACCCAGGTTCTTCATGGCACCGCCAAATCCGGCCTGCTCATGACCCTTAAAGTGGGTGAGGCTGATCACGATGTCGGCATCCATGAGTGCCTGACCGATCTTGGCCTCGTGCACATACTCGCCGCCCTCGACCGGGACGAGCGCCTCGTCGGTGCCCTTGAGGCCGTCGGCGATGATGATCTGACAGCCCGTGGCGTACGGGGTAAAGCCGTTCTGGTAGGCGGTGTCGATGTGCTCGAGCGCGTTTTTGCGGCTACCGACGTAGAGCGTGTTGCAGTCGGTGAGGAAGGGCTTGCCGCCCAGCTCCTTCACGACGTCCGCAACGGCGCGGGCGTAGTTGGGGCGCAAAAAGCTCAGGTTGCCCAGCTCGCCAAAGTGAATCTTGATGGCGACGAACTTGTTCTCGAAGTCGATCTGCTCAATACCGGCGCGACGAACGAGGCGCTTGAGCTTGTCGAGCTGGCTCTCGCGAGCATGCGTGCGCAGGTTGGTGAAGTACACCTTGGCGGGTGCGGCGGGTGCAGTTGCGGTCATAGATCTATCCCCTCGGTCTATATGGCGTTACAGACATAGGAGATGGTACCCGTTAAAGCGGGGTTAATGTCAAGCACGGCGCCCAGTCATTGGGTAGTCATTGGGGACAGACTTAAATGACTGAAATCACTCATTGGGGACGGACTTAAATGAGTGCCTCGCCACCTGGCAGCTAGGGACATTCCTTTCCTGCCGGCAGCTGGGGACAGTCCTTGCCAGCACAGCCGACGAGCCGGCGAGTCAGCAAAGACCGTCCCCGATGACTAGTCGTTTAAGAACGTCCCCAATGGCCAATAAGGGGCTACTCCTGCACTTTGAGGGCTTCGGCCAGACTGACGCGCTTGATAGAACGCGTGTGTAGCAGCGCCACGACCAGGTAGGTCGCAAAGCCAATGCCGACGCATGCAGCCATGGACCAAGCGGGCACGTAGATCTCGATATTGCCGTTGTAGGCAAGCAACATGGAGCGGAAGATAGCCGTGAGCGAGCCGATGATCACGGGCAGGCTCAGCACGAGCGACGCCGCCACGCACAGCGTGATCGAGCGGATGTACAGATGCGAGATCTCGCTATCTCGATAGCCAAAGACCTTCATGTAGCTAATCGACCGGGCGCTATGGTCGATAACAGCCTTGGTCAGCAGGTACATAAACAGCAGGAAGATAAACACCGCGAGGCCAACCATCATGCCGATCATTTTGCTCATCATGCCGATGAACTGGTCGCCCACGGCGCGCATGTCGTCGGGCGTGGTGTCGCCGGCAAAGTAACGAGCATCGAGGTCGAGCTTCTCGTCGCTCACATAGCCGTTAAAGTAGGCAGCGTCGTTGCCGAACAGCTCGTTAAAGTCGTCGATACTCATATAGATATTCATGTCCGACTTGGAGCCCCAGGCACAGTCCTTGCCCGCGTACTCAAGGGAATAATTCTTGCCCTCGTACTTGTCGCGAAGCTTAACCTCCTGCCCCTCGTTCCAGCCAAACTTGTCGAGTAGGCCGCCGCCAAAGACGACACGGCCGTCGCCGACGTTGAGGTCTTTCCAATAGCGCGAATTGGATGAAATGCCGTAGACGGAAATCGTCTCCTCGCCATTTCCATCGCCGCGATCGTATTGCAGCTGGTAGATGGCGTATTTCTCGGCCTGTGCAATTGCGCCCGCGCCGTTGTCGGTCGTATTGACCGGGTGGATATCGTCGTTGTCGGTGTCGATCTTAGAGGCCTTGTCGATCAGGTCGATGGCCTCATCGCGGTTGCAGCCGAGGGCATCGGCAAGATCGTCAAGGCGCGCGTAGAGCGCATCCTTCTTGTCCTGGACCTTGGCGAGCGCGTCCTGCGCCGCGACCAGGCTCTCGGCAGACGGAGAGCTGGTCGCGGCATCGGCAGCCGCCTGCGCGGCATCGACCGCGTCGTCAAGCTCGTCGTCCGCATCTTGAGCGGCAGAAAGCAGCGCGCCGTCAACCGACTGCAAGCGCTCGAGTGCCGACCACTGCTCGCGCTCCTCGGCAGTGCCCTCGAGCTCCAGCGGCGCCTTGAGCGTGTACTGGTGCTCGGCGACCAGGCTTGTCTCGAGGTTGTCCGCGTAGTGCGTCATCGTGGGCAGAATCGCCAGGCCAAAGAGCAGTAGCAGCGAGGCAAACGCAATGCCCACGAAGAGCGTGGCGAAGTTGCCCAGGTTGCGCAGGAAGATACGCAGGCGGAAGCGGGAAACAAAACCCATGCGCTCCGGCAGCTGCAGGCCGCGCTTGGTGCCCGATTTGCCGCTCGCCTCGTGACGAAGGAACTGCAACGGCGTCTTGCCCATCTTGCGAAGCAGACCCACCAGCGTGATGAGGATGAGCGCGGCAGCGGGAACCACGGCGCACTTCACAAAGATCTCCCAGCTCCAGTACACCTGGAAGGGCGGCAGACTGTACGAACCGTAATAGAGGCTGCGCATGGGCTCGGTAAAGAACACAACGCCGAGCGCAGTGCCCAACAGCGCCGCGAGCACGCCCACGATGGCGGGAAGCGCGAGGTAGTGCAGGACGATCTCGCGACGGCGATAGCCGCTGGCGAGCAGCGTGCCGATGATGGCACTCTCCTCCTCGATGGTGGCGTCGGTAAGGACCACAAAGACAAACGCCATGATCACGATGATGATGTCGAGCAACGTCATCCACATCATGGAGTCGCCGTCCACGTCGTCGCGCGCATAGCCAATGCCTTGATTAGAATCGGCATCGATCAGATCGTCCACGCGCGCATCGGCGTCGGTCAGCGCCTCGACCATATCCTGCTCCGCATCGATGCGATCCGCGGTGGAGAGGTCGCGATCGGTAAAGGTGAAGGAGTAGGTGTAGGCGGGTGCGCCACCGGCATCCTCGAGCGCGGCAAAGCCGGCGTCGGTGACCTCGGCCACGCCATAGGTGATGGTGTTCACCGTAAAGTCCGAATTGTTGAGGAACAGCGCCTGGCTATCGGGCTGGGTCATGATGCCGCAGATGGTGTAGGTGCGGTCCTCAAGCTCGACCTTATCGCCCACGGCGAGGTCGTTATTGGTGGCAAAGACACGGTCGATGGCCACCTCGTCATCCACCTTGGGCTGTCTGCCCTCACAGTAGGACGCGATATCGACCTTGCTGCGGTGCGCATAGGTGCGCAGCGTGCGCTTGGTGCCATCGTCGCCGGCGGCCTTTTTGATGATGGCGTCGATGGAGAAATTCTTGTAGAGCGTGACGCCGCCGACGTCGCCGGCTGCATCCTCGGCGGCCTTGAGTTGATCGTCGGTAGCCTCGAAGGAGGTGGTCACGCGGCCGTCCTCAATCGTGTACGCATCGCGCATGTCGTCGATAAGGCAACCGATGGAATGCGCCGCGAGCAAAAAGCCCGAGGTAAGGGCGATGCTTCCGCACATAAGCAAAAAGATGCCCAGGTACTTGCCGATATTGCGGCGCAGCTCGCGCGGGAGACGTTTTGCGAGAGGTGTCATGGCGCCGCCTACCAATCGAGCTCGGCGGCCGCGATGGGCGACTCGTTGAGCTCATCCTCGACGATGCGCCCGTCGCGCAGGCGCAGCACGCGGTTGGCCATGCGAGCGATGGCGGCGTTGTGCGTGACGATGATGATGGTGCAGCCGTAGGTGCGGTTGACATCCTCCATGAGCTGCAAGATTTCCTTGGACGTCTTGTAGTCAAGTGCGCCCGTGGGCTCGTCGCACAGCAGCAGGCCCGGGTTTTTGACGAGTGCGCGGCCGATGGCGCAGCGCTGCTGCTGACCGCCTGAGACCTGGCGCGGAAACTTGTTGCGGTGCTCGTAGAGGCCCAGAGAACGCAGCAGGTCGTCGACATTGAGCGGGTTTTTGGACAGGTGCGCCGTAACCTCGATGTTTTCCTTGATGGTGAGGTCGGGCACCAGGTTGTAGAACTGGAAGACAAAGCCCAGCTCACGGCGGCGATACTCGCCAAGGTCGGTAGGCTTGAGCACCGTGAGGTCGCAGCCGTCCACCATGATGGAGCCGCCGTCAGCATCCTCCAGGCCGCCGATCAGGTTGAGAAAGGTCGACTTGCCCGAGCCCGAGGGCCCCAGCATGACGCAGATCTCGCCGCGGTTGATGGACGCGTCGATGCCATCGAGTACCGTCAGGCGCGCATCACCGTCGCCGTAGTGCTTTTTGAGATCCTTAACCTGGACGTAGGCTTCCTGCGTTGCCATGGTATCCCCCATTGTTAGCCTCGTACTACTTTATGAACGTAATAGTAAATCTTGGCGAACTATTTTGGGGCGAGGCCTAGGATTTATTTCAGACTAGGCGCGGGCTTTGGCGTGGGTGAGGGCTAGGCCTACGGCGGCGATGGCTGCGGCGAAGAGCACGGTGACACCTAGGTCGCAGGCGATGTCGCCCAGCACGGCAGGCGTCAGGTCCGAGGCGAGCGCCTTGCCGATCGCGTCGTTCACCCAATACGTCGGCACAAACTGCGCCACGGTCTGCACGGCCGAGCCCATGAGCGACAACGGCATCCAGGCGCCGCCCAAAAACGTCATGAGCATGCCAAGCAGGTTGCCCACACCGTTGAGCAGCTCCTCGCGCGCGCCCAGACTCGAAAGCGCAAAGCCAACGGCCAGCGGTGTGCACGCCAGGACAAACGTCGCCGCCAGCGCCAGACACACGCGGCCCACGCCGACCTCGGCGACCGCGCCGGCAAAGCCCACAACGCCCATCATGCTCGACACAAACCAGATGCAGACGGTAATCACGGCGGCGGCCGCGAACACGGCGAGCGAGCGCTGGCGCTCGGAGACCGGTCCGGCATCCATGCGGCGCACGCGCTCGGGTTCGTTCATGCCCGAGAACACCAGCCCCACCGACACGATGACCGACGAGATAATCGCGTACGCGCCAAAGTTGAAATACGACTCGAGCGTGGCGGCGGCAGTCGAGTCGACCTTGACCTGCTCGATCTCGACCTCGGCACGCTCGGCGGCCGCATGTTCGGCAGCCTTGGCGACGCCGCCATTAGAAGCAGCGGGCTCAAGCGCCGCCGCAGTGCCCGCGAGCGAAATCCAACGCGAGGCCTCGGCAGACGAAAGCGCCGCCGCCATGGTGCCGGAGCCGTATGTCACGTCGAGCTTGGGCAAGGTCTCCCCCGCACGGGCAGTCGCAATCAGGTCGTCCTCGAACCCCTCCGGGATAAAGAACACGCAGTCGGCGCTGCCCTTGGCGCTGTTGCTCTTGGAGAGCGCGTCTGCAAGGTCGTACGTATCGTCGCCGATGCCCGTGACCAGGTCAAAGCGCGACCCCAAGTGCTTGGTGAGTGCCCGCGAAAGGTCGCTGTTGTCGTGATCGACCACGATCACGTTGGTGTCGTAGGGCTTGTATTCGGTGAGCTGCGACGAGTTCCAGCTCACCGACGCCGCGATGAACACGCCCATGAGCGAGATGAACACCGTATAGATGAGCAGGTAAAACGGGTGCGCAAGCGCCATGCGAAGCGCAGTCTTAAAGGTGCTCATAGCGGCTCCTTCCAAAGATCAGCGTGGCGGCAGCGACAAGCACCAGGGCCATCAGGACAAGCGCGCCTGCGCGAACGGCAAAGGGACCCAAGTCCTCAAAGAAATACAGGCGGTTGAACATGTCGCAGATGAGCTTGACGGGGTTGAGCCAGCACTCGGCCGGGCAGGCGCGAGCGACGTCGTCGGCAAGCGCCATCGCCGGCTCGCCGTAGAGACCGGCGAACAGGGCACACGTGGTGGCAAAGCCTGTGAGGATGCCTGACTTGGACGCCTTTCCGCCCTTAACGGGCAGCGTGCCCACAAAGAGCCCCAGGCCCGTCGCGGCAAGCGCGGAGGCAGCGCCGCCCACCAGGCAGAGCCCCTCGCGCCCGCCAAAGTCGACGCCAACAACCAGACGCACGTAGCCAATCGCGATCGCCATCGAGGCAAAGGAAACCAGCCACGATCCGATAAAGATGCCGGCCAGCGATGCCGTCTTGGAAAGGCCGCCCACACAGCGACGCGCACCAAGGCCCGACAGATTGGGCTGTAGGTCGACGACACTCAAGGCGGCAAACTCGGCAGACATCATCGCGACCAGGCCAAAGAGCGCGTAGTAGTAGATGACCGTGCCATCGGGCGTGGTGCGTGTCAGGCTTACGCGGCGGGTGCCGCCCTCGAGCGACAGGGCGCGCGCAACCGCCGTCGAATCGGCGAGCGCCGCCGGGTTGTCTTGGGCAATCTGGGACATGAGCTCGGCATTTTGTGTATACGAGCTTGCCACCGTCTCCAGAATGCTGCGGTCGGTGAGCACCGACGACGCACGTGAGCCGTCATAGCTCGAAAGCAGCGTGAGTTTGGGCGTGCCCGCGGCATCGACCGTGTAGATGCCCGCGACCTCGCCGGCCTTGAGTGCTTTGCGCGCGGCAGCCAAGTCTTCGTACTCGCTCACATCGAGCAGCTGGTCGTCGCCTTCCTTGGCAAGCGACGTCGCCACGTCCTTAAAGGTCGAGGCGTCCCAGGCTTCGTCCGCCACGACGGCAACCGGCACCGGGTCTACCGTACCGTCGGAGCTCAGATTCGCAAACATAAACATGAACATCGTGGAAAGCGCGACGGGAAAGACCGCGCCCCAAACCCACGTGCTCGGCCGGCGCAGCAGCGTCTTGACCGTAATGATAATGGTGTTGAACATGGCCGCCCCCTAGTCGCGCAGCTCGCGGCCGGTGATCTCGAGGAACACGTCGTTGAGGGTCGGCGGCTCGCTCCACACGCGGCCGAGCGCCACGTCGGCGGCGCGCAATGTGTCGAGGATGTCGACCAAATTGTGCGGACTCGCCTCGCAGGTGCAGACGAGTTCGCCGCCGGACAGCTCGACGCTGAGCACGTGCTCGAGGGCGCGCAGCCGCTCGACCGTGGCGGGCTCGACGGCGCCGACCTCGACGGTCACGCGCTCGCCCATCTGGATCATGCGCTTGAGCTCGTCGTTGGTGCCCTGCGCCAGCACGCGGCCGCCGTCCATGATCATGATGCGGCTGCAGATCTGCTCGACCTCCTCCATGTAATGGCTGGTATACACCACCGTGGCGCCCTCGTCGCGCAGGCGGCAAATGCCCTCCAGGATGGCATTGCGGCTCTGTGGGTCGACTGCCACCGTAGGCTCGTCAAAGAAGATAAGCTCGGGCTTGTGCGCGATACCGCAGGCAATGTTGAGGCGGCGCGCCAGACCGCCCGAGAGCTTGCCGGGGCGGAACTTGGTAAAGTCGCCCAGCCCGACAAAGTCGATCGCCTCGTCCACGAGCGCGCGACGGCGCTTGCGGTCGTTGATGTAAAGGCTGCAGAAATAGTCGATGTTCTCGCGCACCGTGAGCTCGTCGAACACCGCCACCTGCTGCGGCACCACGCCGATGCGGCGCTTGAGGTCGTAGCGGGCGGGCGTCATGGGCTCGCCGAACAGCTCGATGGTGCCTTTGTCGTAGGCGAGCAGCTGCAGAATACAGTTGATGAACGTGGTCTTGCCCGAGCCGTTGGGGCCCAGCAGGCCAAAGATCTCGCCGGGGGCGATGCTCAGGTTAAAGTGGTCGAGCGCAATAAGGTCGTCATAGCGCTTGACGAGGTTTTCGACGTGGACGATGTCTGTCATGAGGCGGCCCTTCCGTTGATTGCGGCCCGGTACGATTGCATCATCGCAGGAGCCTCCGGCGCGCACCAGTGAGCTTTGTCACGAGTGCGAGGGGGCAGAGGTGAAACCCCCGCTCGCGCGAGCGATCGACGCCGCTTTGCCGCGCGGGAGGAATGTCACAGTTGCGTAGGCGGTCCCTCCACCACGCGCGGCTTCGCGTACAATACCCGTATGAACAGGCTTTTCGACAAATCGATCGTGCTGGCGTGCTGCATTGCGGCCGCCATGGGTCTTGCCGTGGACGCTCGCTTGGTCACGGCGTTTTGCCTTGGCGTTATCGCCACCTCACTGGCCGAGGTCGCGCAGGGAGAGCGCACCCGTCGCGCCAGCGAGGCCGGCAGCTACGCTTACATCATCGCGGCTGTCTTCGTGCCGCCGTTTGTGCCGTTTGCGCCTCTCGCCCTCTATGACATCGCGCGACGCGTGCGCCGCGAGCACGCCTGGATCGCACTGAGCATTGGCTCCGTCTTTACCTTTGCGCTTGTCGCGGACCTTCGCGTCGATGCGCTCACCGCCCGAACGCTTCTGCTGACCGCCATCCTTTCGGTTGCCGCCACCTTGTTATCGCTACGTACCGCCCAGCTAGAGCGCGAGCAGCAGCGCATGCGCCGTATCCGCGACGAGCTGCAAGAACGAGCTCTGGCGCTGGAGGCGCGCAACCGCGATCTTGCCGACCGCCAGGACTACGAAGTCGAGCTCGCGACGCTCGCCGAACGCGCCCGCATCGCGCGCGAGATCCACGATAACGTCGGGCACCAGCTCACGCGCGCCTCACTGCAGGCCGAAGCCCTACGCGTGGTTCACGCCGACGAGCCCGGCGTCGCCGCCGATTTCGCCGACGTCAAACGCACGGTTGACGAGGCACTCCAGCTTGTGCGCACCAGCGTCCACGCGCTCAACGACAACGCCGTCGACCTTTCCGTGCAGCTCGAACGCATTGTCGAAGGCGCGCGCTCGGACGGCGGCCCGCAGATTGAGCTTGAAGTTATGACCGAACATGCGCCCGCAAACGTCGCCAACTGCTTTGCGGCAGTCCTGCGCGAGGCGCTCTCCAACACCATGCGCCACGCTTGCGCCCATGCTGTCACCGTACGATGCATGGAGCATCCGTCGTTTTACCAGCTCATCGTTACCGACGATGGCGTGGGCGGGGTCCAAGCAAGCAGCCGCGGCGCCGCGGAGGGCATGGGGCTTGCCTCCATGCGCGAGCGCATCGAGGCGCTTGGCGGCACCTTCACCGCCGGTCCGCGCGCCGGCGTCGGCGGCTGGCGCGTGTTTGCCACCGTTCCCAAGCAGCAAGGAGATGAGGACCGATGAGGCTCATCGTTGTCGACGACGACCGCTTGGTGGTCGATTCGCTCAAGATAATCCTGGGCGCCCAGCCGCAGATCGAGGTGGTGGGCGCCGGCGCCAACGGCAACGATGCGGTAGCGCTCTACGCCGAGCACTCACCCGATATCGCACTGCTCGACATTCAGATGCCAGAGCGCGACGGCCTTTCGGCGGCACGCGAGATTCTTGAGCGCGACCCTGCGGCGCGCGTGGTGTTTCTGACGACATTCTCAGATGACGAGTACATTGTGTCGGCGCTCAAACTAGGTGCCCGCGGCTATCTGATCAAAACCGATGTCGCCGCCATTCCGCCAGCGTTGGCACAGGTCATGGACGGCAAACGCGTGCTCGAGGGCAAAGCAATCGAGGATATCAACTTTGATGGGGCGGACGTCGAGGCCGGCGCGACCCGCCGGCCCGCGGCCTTTGTCAGCCTGACCGACCGCGAGTTCGAAGTCGCCGAGCTTATCGCCCGCGGCCTCGACAACAAGGAGATCGCCGCCACCGCCTACATGGGCGAAGGCACCGTGCGAAACCACATCAGCTCGATCCTAGCCAAAATGGGCCTGCGCAACCGCACGCAGATCGCCATCGCCTACCTGCGAGGGTAATTACCCAACGGCCAACCGCTCCGGCAGAGCAAAATGGCTGCTACCGATTTAATGCCATTTCAAAACTATGCCGGCTTACGGGGCTAAACTCAGAGCCCCTATCCATACCCGCGTTTTCTGCAAAATGACGACTCGTCTACCTGCGGTTTTATTTTCTCGAATATCGGCATGGTTGGGGACTCGTGACTCAGCCCCGTAAACCGACATAGTTTTGTTCGGGCAGCCCTGCACGAGCGCCTCCGCAATCCTCGCGGGACCAAAATAATCTGTTTTCTTCCGTCCCCAGGGGATCAGCCGGAACCGCCCGCCACGAAACCGGCCCATCTACTACGTTTGACTCGATACCCCTGACCATACCTTCGTTTTGAGCAAAACCGCAGGCGTTCTACCTGCGGTTTTGTTTTCGCGTTTTTTGGCATGGTTGGGGGTAAGGGACTAAACGTAGTAGATGGGCCGGTTTCGTGGCGGCCCTTCCTCCCCTACGCACAAAAGTGCCGCCACGGAGAAGGGAGACGTCTCCGTGGCGGCTGGGGGTGGGGGTGGGGGCTGTGTTCTGGCTCCCCGCCGGCCGCCC
>JAHAAK010000032.1 GCA_018376905.1 Collinsella sp.
CCGGCTGGCCCGGGTTAAGTTTGTCGCGAGTTCCGCACGCAAAGGAAAGCACTTAATGTGCTTTCCGTCTTGCGCAGGACTGTAGAGCAGCAAACTTAACCCGCGCCAGCCGGCCCCGGAGACCCTCCCGGAGGGACCGGAGGGACCGAAAAATTTTTTCAAAAAAGTTGTTGCGCGCCGGACAGACTTCTGTGTATACTAATCCCCGCAGCGCACGCGAGCGGAAACAAACGCGAACGTCTGCCTGGGGAGTTAGCTCAGTTTGGTTAGAGCGCCGGCCTGTCACGTCGGAGGTCGCGGGTTCGAGCCCCGTACTTCCCGCCAACGCAATTAAAGCCACGTCTTCGGACGTGGCTTTTTGCGTTTGATGCACTTTGTTTCGATAGAACGATCGCCCTGGTGCATCTTCGCCCAGAATCCTCGCGCCTTCGGGAACGCAAGTAAAATCCAATAAGTATATCTGTCTGAACAACAGCTTTGTTGCGCAACACCTGTTCAACGAGACAGGGGGTTAGGTTATACTAAATTGCACTGTGCGCCGCATCTGATGCATTTCGCTCCAAGCGCGGCACTCAGTGGATATCCGATTTACCATTTGGATGTCCTGGCGGTCATTTAGCGTCTCGACACAAGATCGGCCCCGGATCTCGTTCGAGCTGTTCGTATTCCTTGAAAGGGGAAAAATGGACATATCGAGGAAGACTGATTACGCCCTTCGTATGCTGGCGATGCTTGCCGAGGATCCGGAGTGCTTACTTTCTGTTCGCACCGCTGCCGAAGAGGTCAATGTTCCGTATTCGTTTGCCCGCTCGATTCAGCACGGTTTGGTCCAGGCCGGTATTGTGGAGAGCCTGCGTGGCGTCCACGGTGGCATGCGTCTCAAGGTCAGTCCGGACGACGTCACTATCCGCCAGGTCGTCGAGGCCGTTCAGGGTCCTATGGTTATGAACGATTGCACCGCGCCCGATGGCGACTGTGCACGCATGGGTACGTGCTGCTATCATCCCCTGTGGGCCGGAGCTCAAGCGCTGATGCGCGACTACCTCGATTCCGTTTCGCTGGGCGATATCGTCGCTCACCGCCAGTTTCCGGCCGTCGATTCCAAGTTCGCCGACCGCGATGCGTTTCCCGAGTACGCCACCTGTGCGTGCGCTTGCCGGGAGGAATAGCGCCGCATAAGGAGCATAGCCATGATTCAGGACCCCTTTCGTTCGATGATTCGTTCGGAAGGGGTCCTGCGTTATCGCGACCTTCTGTGGCGTCGTACGCGCGACCCGTACATTATTTGGCTTTCCGAGGTTATGCTGCAGCAAACGCAGGTGCCGCGCGTGGAGACGCGTATGCCCGCGTGGCTCGACCGCTTTCCGACCGTACAGGCGCTCGCTCAGGCCGCTCCTTCCGACGTTTTGGATGCCTGGCAGGGGATGGGCTACAACCGCCGCGCTCTGGCGCTCCACAGGGCCGCCCAGCGCGTTGTAGAGGACTGGGACGGGGAGTTTCCACGTGAGACGCGCGACCTGGTCGCCCTGCCTGGTATTGGCCCGGCGACGGCGCAGGGCATCCGGTCGTTTGCGTTCGATCTACCGGGTGTGTATCTGGAGACCAACGTGCGCACGGTCTTTCTGCATCATTTCTTTCCCGACGTGCCGGCCGTCCCTGATCGCGAGCTGGTGCCGCTGATTCAGGCCGCCTGTCCGGCGGCTCCTGGTGCGACGGCGGATGAGATCGCTCCCTTTGCCGTGCCGCTCGATGATGCCGACACGCCGCGCGCGTGGTATTACGCGTTGCTAGATTACGGCGCATATCTAAAAAAGACGTTGCCCAATCCGTCCAGGCGCTCGGCGGGCTATAGCCGTCAATCAAAGTTTGAGGGCTCGCGTCGCCAAAAGCGCGCGCATATCGTGCGTATGTTGCTGGCAGCGCGCGATGGCCAGCCGGCGGGGATTACGCTTGCTGATGCCGTGGCGGGCGTTAACGAGATGGAAGCGGCGGCTGGGCGTGGGCCGGTCGAGCGCGACTTGATCGCGGGCATTCTAGCCGACCTGGGGCGTGAGGGCTTTTGCCGAGCTGAGGGCGATCGCTGGCTGAGCATCTAGCCTGTGCAAATCTGAAGAACAGGATTGTAAGGTTTAGATTTTCGACATGAGGGCATCCTAAAGACAAGGCCGCTCGAAGCCTACGGGCGGCATATGTTGAAGGGAAGTACACCTATGGATTTTGAGAACTCTCAGACCAAGAAGAACCTCGAGACCGCTTTTGCCGGTGAGTCCCAGGCGCATACCAAGTATCGTTACTATGCATCCAAGGCCAAGAAGGACGGTTACGTTCAGATCTCGAATATCTTTGCCGAGACGGCGGGCAACGAGTCCGAGCACGCCAAGCTGTGGTTTAAGTATCTGCACGACGGCGCCGTTCCGGGCACTCTGGACAACCTGCGCGACGCCGCTGCGGGCGAGAACTACGAGTGGACCACGATGTACGACGAGTTCGCCAAGACCGCCGAGGAGGAGGGCTTTGCCGAGATCGCCGAGAAGTTCCGTGGCGTCGGTGCCGTGGAGAAGGCTCACGAGGAGCGCTACAACAAGCTCGTCGAGCGCATTGAATCGGGCGAGGTGTTTGAGCGTGAGGGCGTGAAGGTGTGGAAGTGCCTGAACTGCGGGCACCTGCACGTTGGTGCCGAGGCGCCTGAGGTGTGCCCGGTGTGTAACCACCCGAAGGCGTACTTTGAGGAGCAGGTGGTGAACTACTAGCGCTTGGCGCTAGCGTGAGCTGGGCCGGGAGGGCCGGACTACCTTCCCTCCTCGCTCACGGCTTCGCAGGGCAACTGCTGGTTTCACCGCTCCGGGCGTCAGACCCGCGGCGCATCCCTTTCCCTTTCCCTCACGGCTTCGCAGGGTCGCGCGAGGCAAAGGCATACGCCGCGGGTCTGACGGCGCGGGCTTGCCAACGAGTTTTGGCTAATGGATTGGTTTGCGTGCCGCCCCTTATGGGGCGGCACGTTTTTGTGGGGGCCGGTTGGGGCGGTGACGTTGCTTAGAGGGTACACTGGGTAGCGTTGGCTATTCGTTTCCTCTTGTGAGGTGTTGGTTATGGGTAAGAAGTCTCGGGCTCGGGTTGCTGCGGCGGGAACTCGCAAGGATCCTGGTCGTCGGGTTCCTGAGGGCAAAAAGGCCGATCGTGCTGAGAAGGACAAGAAAGTCGGCGCGCATGCTCATCCTGAGTGGGCGCCTCATTTGAATTCGGCTAGTGAGGATTTGACTGCCAAGTTGTTTACTCTGGTCGAGGTAATTTTGGGCGTGGTGCCCCTTGTGGTTATCGGTTTATTCTTGGCTTCGAAGGACGCTACGAGTGTCGATAAACTCACCGAGGTCTTTTCGCAGGAGCCCTCGATAGTAGTTACGTTTATCTCTGCGTGCCTGCAGCCGTTTGTGGCGTACATGCTGTACATGATTTATCGCAAATACTGCGAGGGCGATGCGGGCTTTGCCGCCGGCAACCTGATCGGTCTTTTGTGCTCCGAGATCCTACTGCTCAATATCCCGGGCGTCATCGGTATGGGCATCTTGCTGTGGCGTGTTTGGCGCAACGTTGCCCCGCACTTTGAGAGCTGGCTGTTTGAGCGCCGCGTAATGGGCGTGCTGGCAGACATTGCGGGCTCGCTCGTGATTTTAGCCTTGGCGTTTATGTGCGCCACCGCCGCCCGCGGTCTCGCGGGCATGTAGTCTGTTCTCACCGACCACGGGGCGCAGGGCGGGGAAACCTTCCCCTCTCGCTCACGGCTTCGCAGGGTCGCGCGAGGCAAAGGTTTCCCCGCCCTGCGCCCCCGGCGTTGAGTCGTCGCATGCTCGTTACAGAAAAGCTGATAATAAGTTTGTGTGCCGCCCCTTTGGGGCGGCACTTTTTGTGTGGGGTCCCGGTCTCCACAATTTTCGTCAAGCTATTGGTTAGATTTTGGTCAGTTGGCGTAAGGGTGGAAGTCCAAAAGATTGATGGCGAAAAAAGCTCAGAGAAAGTGCTGGTAGGGGAGTGGTTGAGCTTTTCGACAGCTTTTGAGCAAAAGAAACTTTGTGGCTATTGCCGGCGATTGCGTTGTCGCGGTCATGGCGGTGCGGGATGCTGGTCGTAAGCGTCGAATGCTCCGATTTTGGAGGCCAGCATGGATCTGTTTCTTGAGACTCCGCAGCAGCAAGCTGAGCGCATGCTGCGTCAGCAGCAACGACTCATGGAGATGCAAATGCAGGGGGCGGCAGCCCAGCCCCCTGCGCAAAATGCCACGCCTGCGGTTTCGCCTGCGGGCGAATCGGCACCAGAGGCCTATTCCGTACAGCAAGATTCATATGCGCAGGAGCTCGCGTTCGACAAAAGTCGCACGCGTCGCCGCCGCATGGGCCAGCGCCTGCGCACATTGGCGATGATCGTGCTCATTCCGCTAGGACTTGCGGCGATTTTCTTGGTCTCGTATGCGCTCACGTGCATCCTCAACGGCGCATCGCCCAACGAGGTGCTCCAACATCTGTCAGCCCTCGGCCAGCGCCTAGGCGATGTCGTAACAACCATTCGTGCCGGCTGGGAGAGCTAGCGTTTTAGCGTCCGCGGCTCTAAGAGAAATTTGTCTGCAAGGCAGTGAGTGATCCGTGTGTGTGACGGGGTAAGATTGATCGCGGTTTTGATCGGTGCTCGATTGGGTTTGTTGGGCGGAGTTTATGTCTGCTATTGATATTGTGCTTGTTGTGATCGCCTTGGTGGCGGTGGGGGTTGCTGTGGCTTGCGCCCTCCAGCTCAAGAGCCTGCGTGCCGAGTTGCGGGAGCGTGGCGACAGTAGCGCGGAAACGCTGGCAGCACTCGAGCAGGCCAACAACGCGCTCGATGCCCTGAACGTCGCGCTGGCCGAAACTCGCCGCACGGCCAATGCCATCGCGCAGCAGCAGACGACAGATGCGGCCGTGGAGCAGCAACGTTACCTGACCATCGCGCGTGAGTTTTCGCAAGCTGGTGACCGGATGGATGACCTGCGCCGCGAGACGGCCCAACAGCTCGGTGCCAACCGCGAGGGCATCGAGCACCGCCTGGACAAGGTGCGCGAGACGGTCGATGCCCAGCTGGGTGCTATCCGCAAAGACAACAACGTGCAACTCGATCAGATGCGCGCAACGGTGGACGAGAAGCTCTCCCGCACGCTCAACGATCGCCTGTCGTCATCGTTTAAGCAGGTGAGCGACCAGCTCGAAGCCGTCTACAAGGGCCTGGGCGATATGCAATCCATCGCCACCGGCGTGGGCGATCTTAAGCGCGTACTGGGCAATGTGAAGGCGCGTGGCATTTTGGGCGAGGTGCAGCTGGGTGCAATTCTGGCGGACATCCTTACACCCGACCAGTATCTGGAAAACGTCGCCACCAAGCCCGGCGCCTCGGAGCGCGTTGAGTTTGCCGTCAAGCTGCCGGTGGACGAGGGCGACCCCGTGCTGCTGCCGATTGACTCCAAGTTTCCGGGCGACGCGTACGAGCACCTGCTCGACGCGCAGGAGTCGGGCGATGCGGAGACCGTGGCGGCTGCGCGTAAGACGCTCGACACCATGGTCAAGCGCGAGGCCAAGGACATCTGCGAAAAGTACCTGAGTGTGCCGGCAACGACCAACTTTGGCATCATGTTCGTGCCGTTTGAAGGACTGTACGCCGAGGTCGTCAGCCGCCCCGGGCTTATCGAGACCCTGGGCCGCGACTATCACGTCAACGTTGCCGGCCCTAGCACCATGGCGGCCATTCTCAACAGCCTGCAGATGAGTTACCAAACGTTTAAGCTGCAAAAACGCACCGACGATGTACTGCGCGTGCTCTCCGCTGTCAAGGCCGAGCTGCCGCGCTATCAAAAGGCGCTGCGCCGCGCCCAGCAGCAGATCGAGACCGCGGGCAAAACGGTCGAGGGCATTATCACCACGCGCACCAACGTTATGGAGCGCAAGCTCAAGGACATCGACGCGCTGGAAGACGCCGATCAAGCCGATGAGATTTTGGGACTCACGCCCGCGGACCTTTCCACAGACCAAGAAGACGAGGACTAATTGCAACAAGGCAGCGGGGCACCGGCGCAAACGCGGGCACCCCGCTGCCTTTCACATCGCGCTTGCCTGAAGTGCGCTTTAGTGTGCAACAATGGCGTTTCGCCCTATCAGACGCGAAAGGAAGCCCATGTCTCAGAGAAACACCAGTCCGCTGAAACGCTCCACCGTGCGCCGCACGCTGCAGCGGTTTTGGGGTGTCACGCGCACGCAGCCGCTGATTGTCTTTCTCTCGGTGTTTTCGTCGGCGGGCTACATCTTTTTGCTGACGTTTGCCAATACCTATGTGATGGCCCTCATTGTCGACCGCGTCCAGGCCGGCCCCGTGGCGGGCGACAAGGTGTTTGAGGTCTTTGGCCCTTACATTCTGGCGCTCGTACTCGTTAACCTGGTGGGTCAGACCCTCTCCAAGTTACAGGACTACACCGTCTACAAGCTCGAGATCGCAGGCAACTATCACCTGGCGCGTCTGTGCTTCGACACGCTCTCCAACCAATCCATGACATTCCATACCAGCCGCTTTGGCGGATCGCTTGTGAGCCAGACAAGCCGTTTTATGAGCGGCTACACGGGTCTGGTCGACGTGACGGTGTATTCGCTCATCCCCACCATCACCTCGGTCATCTGCACCGTGGCCGCACTTGCCCCGGTGGTGCCGACGTTTACCGTGATCCTGGTGTGCATCATGGTCGTCTACATCGCGTTTGTCTGGCTTATGTACAAGCGCATCATGCCGCTTTCGGCCGCGACGTCCGCTGCGCAGAACAAGCTCTCGGGCGTGCTCTCCGACGCGGTCACGAACATCTTGGCCGTCAAGACCTGCGGGCGCGAGGACTTCGAACGCGATCTGTTCGACGCCGCCGATCGCGCCGCGCGCGACGCCGAGACGGTCTCGATGCACGCCATGATGCAGCGCAACTTTACGACCTCGGGCCTTATCGTCATCACCATGGCCATGGTGAGTGTGTTCGTGGCGGGCGGTAATGCGTGGTTTGGCGTCTCGGCCGGCTCGCTCGTCATGATCTTTACCTACACCTATAACCTCACCATGCGCCTGAACTACGTAAGCTCCATGATGCAGCGTATCAACCGCGCTTTGGGCGATGCGGCCGAGATGACGCGCGTGCTGGACGAGCCGCGCCTGGTGGCGGACGACCCGGATGCCCCCGAGCTCAAAGTGGCTGAGGGCGCGATTGATTTTGATCACTTGAGCTTTGCCTACCGCGACGCCGCGGCGGGCGAGAGCGTGTTCGATGACCTGACGCTCCATGTGGCGGCGGGCCAGCGCGTGGGCTTGGTGGGCAAATCGGGCTCGGGTAAGACGACGCTCACCAAGTTGCTGCTGCGTCTGGACGACGTGCAGGGCGGTCGCGTGCTCGTGGACGGCCAGGATGTCTCGCGCTGCACGCAGCAGAGCCTGCGTCGCCAGGTTGCCTACGTGCCGCAGGAGGCGCTGCTGTTCCACCGCTCCATCCGCGAGAACATCGCCTACGGCCGCCCCGACGCCACCGACGAGCAGATCCGCGATGCGGCGCGCCTGGCGAATGCCTTGGAGTTTATCGACCGACTGCCCCAAGGCTTTGACACCATGGTGGGTGAGCGCGGCGTTAAGCTCTCGGGCGGTCAGCGTCAGCGCGTGGCCATTGCGCGCGCGATCCTCACCGACGCTCCGATTCTGGTGCTCGACGAAGCGACCTCTGCGCTCGACAGCGAGTCCGAGGCGCTGGTGCAGGAGGCGCTCGAGAACCTGATGCGCGGGCGCACCTCCATTGTGGTGGCACACCGCCTGTCAACCGTGGCGGCGCTCGACCGCATCGTGGTGCTGGCGGACGGTGAGATCGTCGAGGACGGCACGCATGCGCGGCTTGTCGAGGCGGGCGGCGAGTACGCGAGCCTGTGGAGCCGTCAAACCGGCGCATTTTTGGAGGCTTAAGGTTCCCGGACGTGGGACAATCGTGTCCATGAGTTTGTTGTGCCGTTGAGCCGAGGAGTCGTTATGCCGCGCGAGACCAATGCCGCCAAACGCGAGCGCGCCATCGAGGTGTGCGAGCGCCTCAACCGTCGCTATGGCCCGGTCGAGTGCTTTTTGGACCACGAGAATCCCTTCCGCCTGCTGATCGCGGTGCTACTCTCGGCGCAAACGACCGACGCGCAGGTCAACAAGGTGACGCCGCGGCTGTTTGCCCAGTGGCCCACGCCCGAGGCCATGGCCGGGGCGAGCGTGGCTGACGTGGCAGACACCATCAAGTCACTCGGCTTCTACAAGAGCAAAGCCAAGCATGCCGTGGAGGCCGCGCAGATGATCGTTGCCGACTACGGCGGCGAGGTACCGGCCGACATGAAGGAGCTTGTAAAGCTGCCGGGCGTGGGGCGCAAGACGGCGAACATCGTGCTCAACGTGGGGTACGGCATCGTGGAAGGCATCGCAGTGGATACGCACGTCAACCGCATTGCGCACCGCCTGATGCTGAGTCCCAAGACGCATGCCAAGGAGCCGCTCAAGACCGAGCAGGATCTGCTCAAGATTTTGCCGCACGAGTATTGGGAGTCGGTCAACCATCAGTGGATTACCTTCGGTCGCGAGATCTGCGACGCCCGCAAACCCAAGTGCGACGAGTGTCCGCTGGCAGATTTGTGCCCCAGCGTGCGCGTGACGGGGTAGGGCGGAACGCATCTTCGTCTGGCGTTTTTTGCGGGGCCGGGTTTGCCCTTGAGCCGGAGTTCTCTCCATGCGCTACCATGACAGGCAACGAATTTGACGAACGACCCGCCGAGCTTGCCCCGGCGGGCTTTTGGCGTTGCGATGCCGGAGGAACAGCATGCTCATTCACCGTATAGCCGCGCAGCTCTACACTGCCGAGGCGCTGCAGACCGTCGAGGCCGGGCTCGATTCTGGCGAGGACGTGACGCTGGCCGTGTCTCAGTCGGGTCGCACGCTTATGGCCGCCGCCCAGTTTGCGCGCCGTCCGCGCCCCACGGTCTACATTGTGAGCGGCGAGGACGCGGCCGATCGTGCCGCCCGCAGCCTTGCCGCCTATGTGGGGCTGGCGCACGTGTGCCGCTTCCCCGAGCGCAAGGACTATCCGTGGCGCGAGCAGGCGCCCGACGATGCCGTGGTGGCGCAGCGCTGCGAGGCCCTGGGACGCATCGTGCGCGGCGACAACTGCATTATGGTTGCCTCGGCCCGCGCGCTGCTGCGCTGCGTGCCGCCGGTCGAGAGCCGCTACTGGGAGTCGACAACCTTTGCGGTGGGCGAGGAGATTCCTTTTGACGAGGTGCCGCAGCGCCTGGTGGGCATGGGCTACACCAATGCCGGCGCCGCCGACGCGCCCGGTCTGTTCCGCGTACACGGCGACACCGTCGAGGTGTTTCCTGCACAGGAAAAGGCGCCCGTGCGCATTGAGTTTTTCGGCGACGAGATCGACCGCATTCGCCGCATGGTGAGCTCGACGGGTCAAACCATCGGCAACGAGGACAGTATCGAGATCTTCCCCTGCCGTGAGCTGGCGCTTACCGACGATGCCGTTCACAACATGCATGTGGCGCTCTATCGCGCCAGCCAGGACGATAGCAAGCTGGCGGCGCTGCTCGAGATGGTGGATGCACGTATCGTCACGCCCGAGCTCGACCGCTTTTTGCCGGTGATGTACGGTCAGACCGTGAGCCCGCTGGCACACGTGAGCGGAAAGGCGCTCGTGGTTCTGTCCGAGCCGCGCTCACTGTTCGACGATTGCCTGCGCGCCTACGAGGATATCGAGGCGCGTGCCGGCGAGGCGGGGATTGACCGACTGGATGGCCTGTATGTACGTGCCCAGCAGCTCGATTTTGGTGCCCAGCAGCGCCTGAACTACGTGAGCCTCATTCGTGCCGGCGGTGCGGTGACGGCCGAGCTCAAGATTGAGCAGCCGGCCATTGCGGGCTCGGACAACCGCTTTATGACGCGCATTCAGGAGGTCGTGGGCAAGCGCTATGCCTGCGTGTTTGCCATCCCCGACCGCGGTGCGCGCGAGTCGATGGAGCTCACCTTTGGCGACGAGGGCATTACCTTTGAGGAGTCGCTGACCGCGGCGCCCGAAAATGCCGGCGCTATCGGCGACCGCGTGCGCGTGGCAGCGGCGGATTCCGCCGACCGTGCCGCACGCCAGGAGGCCCATGCTTCCATTCGCGAGCGCCGCGCCGATGCGCTCAACGCCCGCTCACTCGAGGCGGGTGCCGCCCAGGCTGCCGCCGGTGCCGCCGTGCCCACCATCTCGCGCGGACGCGTGACCTTTGTCGATGCCGCCCTGCCGCAGGGCGTGGTGGTGCCCGATGCCAACCTGGCCGTGTTCTCGATCGCCGACCTCAACGCCCGCATGGACGCCAACCGCGCGCGCAGCCGTCGCAAGGTGGACATTACGCAGATCACGTTCCCGTTTAAGCCGGGCGACTACGTGGTGCACGCTACCCACGGTATCGCGCTCTTTAGCGAGATCGCACGCCAGGAAGTGGGCGGCAAGGAACGCGACTACTTTTTGCTGGAATATGCCGACGGCGACAAGCTCTACGTGCCGCTCGAGCAGGTCGACCGCATCACGCGATACGTCGGTCCCGACGGTGACAAGCCGCGCCTGACCAGGCTCAACACCGCCGACTGGACGCGTGCCACGAACAAGGCGCGCAAAAACGCCAAAAAGCTGGCGTTTGACCTGGTCGATCTGTATACGCGCCGCTCGTCGATTACCGGTATCGCTTGCCCGCCCGACACGCCCGAGCAGATCGAGATGGAGGAGAGCTTCCCTTACGACGAGACGCGCGACCAGCTGGAGGCCATCGCCGACATTAAGGCCGACATGGAGGCGCCCAAGCCCATGGACCGCCTGCTGTGCGGCGATGTGGGCTTTGGCAAGACCGAGGTCGCCCTGCGCGCGGCGTTTAAGTGCGTTGACTCCGGCCGCCAGGTCATGGTGCTCTGCCCCACGACCATTCTTGCCCAGCAGCACTATGAGACGTTCTTTGAGCGCTTTGCCCCGTTTGGCCTCGAGGTCGAGGTGCTCAGCCGCTTCCGCACGCCGGCGCAGCAAAAGCGCGCGCTCAAGGCGTTTGCCGAGGGCACGATCGACGTGCTCATCGGTACGCACCGCTTGCTTTCTGCCGACGTGAACCCCAAGAACCTGGGCATGGTGATCATCGACGAGGAGCAGCGCTTTGGTGTGCAGCACAAGGAGCAGCTCAAGAACCTGCGCGAGCAAATCGACGTGCTCACGCTTTCGGCAACGCCTATTCCGCGAACCATGCAGATGGCCACGAGCGGAGTGCGCGACATGAGCCTGATCACCACACCGCCGACCGGGCGTCGTCCCGTGATCGTGCACGTGGGGGAGTACGACCCCGACGTGGTGAGTGCGGCGATTCGCCTGGAGGTGGGCCGCGGCGGTCAGGTGTATTACGTGTCCAACCGCGTCAAGACCATCGATGATGCCGTGGCGCGCGTGCACGAGGCCGCGCCCGAGGCGCGCGTGGGCGTGGCGCACGGCAAGATGAGCCCGCGCGAGGTCGAGGACGTGATGATCGAGTTCGCGACCAAGAAGATCGACGTGCTCATCGCCACGACCATCGTGGAGAGCGGCATCGACAACGCAACGGCCAACACGCTGATCATCGAGGACTCGCAGCGCTTGGGCCTGGCACAGCTCTACCAGCTCAAGGGCCGTGTTGGCCGCTCGGCCACGCAGGCATACGCGTACTTTATGTTCCCGGGTGAGCTGCCGCTCACCGAGGAGGCTACGGCGCGTCTGACCGCGCTTTCCGAGTTCCAGGACCTGGGCAGCGGCATGCGCATCGCCATGCGCGATCTGGAGATCCGCGGTGCCGGTTCGCTCATGGGTGCCGAGCAGCACGGCAACCTGTCGAGCGTGGGCTTTGACCTGTTTACGCAGATGCTGGGACAGGCCGTGGCCGAGGCGCGCGGTGATGACGATGCCGGCGTGGAGGCGGCGAGCGTGGGCATCAACCTGCCGGCAGACTACTTCTTGTCCGAGGAGTACATGCCGGCGGTGGACCAGCGCGTGCTCGTGTACCGCAAGCTCGCGGCGGCTGAGGACTTGGAGAGTATTGACGAGGTGCAGGAGGAGACCGAGGCCGCGCATGGTGAGCTGCCGTTGGCGGGACTCAACCTGTTCAACCGCGCGCGCATCCGTATCCGCGGCGAGCGTCTGGGGCTCGAGAGCGTCACGCTCAGTGGCGGCCGCATCACGTTTTTGGGCGTCGACGTGCCCAAGAAGGTGGCCTTTGAGCTTAAGACCCGCTATGGCGCGGTGAACTTCCCCAAGAGCCGCAAGCTGTCGGTACCCTACAAGGCGGGCGCCGGTGCGGGCAGCGGCCTGGGTCGCGGCCTCGACGCCAACGACGGCACCGGCCCGGTGGCGGCGGCGCTCATGCTGCTGCAACAATTAGGCGCGAGTGACGATGACTAACAAGTAAGGGGCGTGGTGGGGCGGAGTCATCTTTGCCCCGCCACGTTGCAGGTTGATTCCAGCCACATCGAAAGGAAAGCATGTTCGGATACATCTATAAGAAAGATGTCGCCATGATCGCGGTTGTCCTGTGCCTTTGTCTGGGCGTGGGCAGTTTCTTCGATTATCAGATCTCGAGCGCGCTGTTCAACATCGGCAGCATGTACGGTCGCTTTATCGAGGCTGCCGGCGAGCTTCCGTTCGAGCTGACGGCGAGCGTTGCGGGAGTTATGCTCGTGCGCGCGGTGCGTCCCGACTCCGGGGGGAGCAAATGGCTCGCCGTGCTCGGCGTCCTCGTCAACGTTGGCCTGGCCGGCTATGAGATCTTTTCGTCCCTGCGAGTTGGCGGCAAGCTTATTGCGTTTCAGCTTGTACTGACGTTTGTGCTGGTCATCGCAGCCAACTTCATCGCCTACCGCCTCACGCGCACGACCGAGCCCGACGAGCTTACGCGCTGGGCGTTGATGGTGCTGGCCGTGTGGGTCGCTCAGGCCATCATCCTCAACGTCATTGTTAAGCCGTTATGGTCGCGCCCGCGCATGCGCGTGATCGAGGTCACGCCGGGGCTCAATTTTCAGCCGTGGTGGGTGATCGGCAACCCCGACAAGTGGGCCTATATCGCCGCCGGCGTGATTAAGGACGGGTTCAAGTCGTTTGCGAGCGGACACACGGCGCATGCGGCGATTGGCCTTATGCTCGCCGGGCTTCCCGCGGCAGCCTTTAAGGAAAAACCTTCGCGTCGCCGCGTGATCTTTTGGGCGGCGGCTGTGATCGCGGCGCTCGTCGCCTTTGGGCGCATCGTGATTGGAGCGCACTTTTTGAGTGACGTGAGCTGCGGTTTTGCCCTGGTACTGGCACTTGAGTGCCTTGCCGCGCGCATCGCCTATCCCAACGGCGTACAATAGCCCCGTTTGAATCATCTGGCCGATACCCGGTAAGAGAGGATTGCCATGCTCGCGTTTAACAACGACTATTCCCACGGTGCACATCCGGCGGTGCTGCAGGCGCTTGTCGACACCAATATGGAGCCGCAGCCCGGCTACGGTACCGATGCGCACACCGAGCGTGCCAAGCAACTTATCCGCGAGGCCTGTCAGGCCCCCGATGCCGACGTGTTTTTTCTGGTGGGCGGCACGCAGGCCAACGCGACGGTGATCGACATGTTGCTTGCGCCGTACGAGGGCGTCGTTGCTGCCGAGACCGGCCACGTCGCCTGTCACGAGGCAGGCGCCATCGAGTTTGGCGGCCACAAGGTGCTCACCATCCCCGGCTACGAGGGCAAGATGCACGCCGAGGACCTCGAGAACTATATCCAGGTGTTCTACGAAAACGAGAGCTACGAGCACACGGTGTTCCCGGGTGCCGTGTACGTGAGCCTGTCGACTGAGTACGGCACGCTGTACTCCAAGGCCGAGCTCGCGGCGATTCACGCAGTGTGCCAGAAGCGCCAGATTCCGCTGTTTGTGGACGGTGCTCGCCTGGCCTATGCGCTGGCGGCCGATGAGTGCGACATTACCCTGCCCGAGCTGGCACAGCTGTGTGACGTGTTCTACATCGGCGGCACCAAGTGCGGCGCTCTGTGCGGCGAGGCCGTGGTGTTTTGCGGCATGCACGCTCCGGCGCATCCCATTCCGCGCATTAAGCAGCACGGTGCGTTGCTGGCCAAGGGCCGCCTGACGGGCGTGCAGTTTGAGGCGCTCTTTACCGACGGCCTGTATTTTGAGATTGGTCGCCAGGCGATCGAAACCGCGCAGGCGCTTCGTCGCGTGCTGCACGAGCGCGGCTACCAGTTCTTCTTGGAGACGCCGACCAACCAGCAGTTCGTGATTCTGCCCAACGAGGACATGGCCCGCATTCGCGAGCACGCGGCGATCGAGTACTGGGAAAAGTACGACGATACCCACACGGTGGTGCGCTTTTGCACCAGCTGGGCCACGACGCAGGAGGATATCGACGCGTTGGCGGCTGTCCTGTAGCCTGATGTAATGACGAGGGGCCGCCTTGCGCTAGGTTTGGCGCAAGGCGGCCTTTGTTTTTGAGGGAGAAGGGTTGTATGACCGAGATGTCCGAGCCGACGATTCGCCTGGCGACGCCCGGAGACGCACCGGCGTTGCTTGCCATCTATGAGCCGTATGTGCGCCAGACGGCGATAACCTGCGAATACGCGGTGCCGAGCGTTGAGGAGTTCGCCGGGCGTATTGAGCGTACGCTCAAGCGCTATCCGTATCTGGTGATGGAGTTGGACGGGCGTCCGGTAGGCTATGCCTACGTGAGTCCGCTTAACAGCCGCGAGGCATACGACTGGTCGGTCGAGACGTCGATCTACCTGGCACGCGATGTGCGCCATGGCGGGCTGGGCCGCAAACTGCATGACGCGCTCAAGCAGTGCCTGATCGCGATGGGCATCACCAACATGTGTGCCCTCATCGCCGTGCCGCACGACAAGGACGACGAGTACCTGACGCACAACAGCCAGGACTTCCATGCCCATATGGGATATCGCCTGGTGGGTGCCTTCGACCGCTGTGCCCAAAAGTTCGGCCGCTGGTACGACATGTGCTGGATGGAGCTGGTCCTGGCCGAGCGCACACCCAACCAACCCAAGCCAACCTGGTTTCCCGACCTCCCCAAACCTACCATTTAGGGACAGGTTTATTTTGGCAGGTTAGCCGATGGGCTCGGTGTATTTGGCGCGGTCGGTGCGTTGGATGCGCTTGGAGACGTGGAGCGGGCGACCGTCGGTGTCGTAGACGTAGTCGGTGATTAGGATCAACGCCTGCCCGCGCTCGACGTTGAGCAAAAACGCCTCGTTTTGCGAGGCGTAGCACACCTCAAAGGTCTTATGCCCCTGTGCCGGCGCGCGATGGAACTCCTGTCGCAGCGTGGCGTAGAGCGAACCGTTAATATCGCGATCGATGAGCGTCTCGAAGCTTGGCGGCAGGTAGGTGGTCTCCAGGCACAGCGGCGCGTCGTCCAGGTAGCGCAGGCGGACAAGTTTGACGAGCTTGCTGCCCACGACGGCGTCAAAGAACTTAGCTATGCTGCCGGCCGCCTTGGCAAAGCCCGAGTCCACGGTGCGCGTGGTGGGCTTCATGCCCTGGCCTTCGACCTGCTTGGTATAGCTCGAAAACACCAGGTTGTTCTCGTGGAGCGCGGGCGTGTCGGCCACAAAGGCGCCACGCCCGCGCTCGGTGCGCACCAGGCCCTCATCAACGAGCACCTTAAGGGCGTGGCGCACGGTGCTGCGCGACAGCCCCGATTCGTCCATGAGCTCCATCTCGGACGGCAGCTTGTCTCCGCGTGCGTAGATGCCGGCGGCGATGCGGTCGCGAAGCGTACCCGCCAAGCGCTCGTATTGGGCCAGTTTCTTTTTAGACGAAGCGTTCATGCGATCAACCTGTATCTAACTTGTATGCGTATCTAATCAAGCATGTATTCAATACAACAACAAAACCGCTGGTAGCTAGCTATCGAAAACCGCATCAGCAATATTTCTAAGATAAATATAGCATACAACTAGTCGACATAACCAAAACATGTATGTAACTTGTATGCCATCGAGAGCATCAAACGAGAAGAAAGGCTGATGCACGATGACTACTCAGGAACAGGTTAAGGATGTCGTCTCCCAGGTTTTGGCTGACAAGGCAGACAAGGGCGGCATCAAGCGCGTCGTGTGGATTGGCGCTGGCGGATCCAACGGCGGCAACTATCCTGCCCAGTACTTTATGGAGCACGAGGCCACGCAGGTCGTGAGCTCCAGCTACACCAGCAACGAGTTCGTGCACGCCACCCCGGCCTACGTCAACGAGAACACCCTGGCCGTGGTCGTGTCCATGCGCGGCACCAAGGAGACCATCGTCGCCGCCCAGGTCGCCAAGGACCACGGCGCCAGCACCATCGCCATCTATGTCGACGAGTCCGGCCTTACCGAGGTCTGCGACTACAAGATCCAGTACGATAGCCTGGCCGTCGATGAGTCCTGCATGGGCCGCACCAACTCCGCCGTCGTGACCATGATCGCCATGGAGCTTACGCAGCAGACCGAGGGCTATGCCGAGTACGAGACCGCTATGGCCGCGTTTGACTTGGTCGACCCCATCTATCGCAAGGCCGTCGAGTACACCCGTCCGCTCGCTGCCAAGTGGGCCGAG
The DNA here is from genome assembly GCA_018376905.1 of Collinsella sp. Taxonomy (GTDB): domain Bacteria; phylum Actinomycetota; class Coriobacteriia; order Coriobacteriales; family Coriobacteriaceae; genus Collinsella. The sequence continues at coordinate 16,702 of JAHAAK010000032.1, forward strand.
CAGAACGCCGACAAGCCCTGCATCAACGTCATGGCCCAGGGCCCGCTCTTTGGTGCCGCCTACGTCTTTAGCATCTGCAACGTGCAGGAGATGCTGCAGATCGACTCCTGCACCATCAACACCTGCGATTTCTTCCATGGCCCCTTCGAGATCCTGGACAAGCGCACCTCGCTGTTCCAGCTCATCAGTGTCGGCCGCAGCCGCTGCAACGACGAGCGCGGCATCCGCTTCGTCAACCAGTACGGTGGCGAGCGCGTCTATCAGCTCGACGCCAAGGAGCTCGGCCTTAACGACATCAAGGACAGCGTGAGCGAGTACTTCAACCACCTGATCTTTGCCCCGATCCTCAACAACGTGTACATGCGCGCGCTCTCTGCCGTCACCCACAAGGACTACATGACGCGCCGCTACATGTGGAAGCTTGAGTATTAGTTACGCGGTTTTACCAAACCGCGTAACGGCTCGACGCTGCGCGGTCCGCATTTGGGCAATCTGACGTTCAACTTCAAGGGCGCGACCAGAAGGTCAGCGCCCTTTCGTTTCACGTCACCTTGCCTCAAATGCGGCCCGCTCGCTGACTTATGCTCAACCAGCGGCGCCTTAGACGTTGGGGACGTTCCTTTTCTGCCGGCAGTTGGGGACAGTCCTAGTCGTTGGGGGGCGTTCTTGAATGACCAGTCATTTAAGGGCGTCCCCAATGAGTACCCAATGAGTGTGTGGGCGAGCGGATTTTTCCGTTCGGCGATTTGTGTCTTGAAAAATGTATATAACGACTATAACGTAGTGTGAAACATATTGGAAACAATACCGAGGAGGCTGCGTTGAAGAAAAGCAATCTGGGCTATGTGCTGGTGCTGGTCGCCGCGCTTATGTGGGGCAGCATCGGAATCTTTGTAAACGGCATCTCGGCCATGGGCGTTTCGTCCCAGAGCATGGCTGCCTTTCGCTTGTTGGTCGGAGCGCTTATCTTGGCGCCGGTCCTGATGTTTATGGGCTGCCGTCCGGGTGAGGGGTCTACCGTGGCTCAGGGTCCGCTGGCCCTGTTCAAGGCAAGCCCCAAAGAGCTCGTCCCCTGCGCGCTTGTCGGTATCGTCGGTCTGGCCGCCGCCAACACCTGCTATTACGAGTGCATGGGCGAGGTGGGCATGTCCACGGCCTCGGTGCTGCTCTACACCTCGCCGGTGTTTGGTGTCATGCTCGGCCGCGTACTTTATCGCGAGGACGTGACCCCCAACAAGCTCGTTGCCATTGTCTTTAACATCGTTGGCTGCGTGCTTGCAGTGACCAATGGCGACCTTTCCGGTTTCCATTTTTCGGTTTGGGGCGTCACGTCGGGCGTGATTGCAGGCCTTTGTGGTGCGTCGCTCGCGGTGTTTAGCCGGATAGCAACCAAGACGGTCCACCCGCTGGCTGTCACGTTTTGGGGCTTTGTTTTTGGCGGTGCGGTTATGGCGGCTATCGCGGCTCCGTGGCCGGATGTCGCCGCGGCAATGTCGCCACAGCTGCTGCTGCTGTTCCTTGGCTTTGGACTCATCCCCACAGCTGTGGCCTACATCTTATATATGCAGGGTCTGTCCATGGGGCTCGAGACATCGAAAGTTCCCGTCGTAATGTCATTCGAGACGGTCGTCACCGTACTGCTGGGCATTGGTGTCTACGCCGAGCCCGCCGGCGCGATCAAAGTCCTGGGCATCGTGCTGGTGCTCGCGTCCATCCTGATTATGAACACCGACTTCTCTAAGTTGCGCAACAGTGTGTTTGTCGGTCATGTCATTGAGAGCATGACCTTTAAGCCCAACGCGTGGTGGACGGAGAAATCGCAGGACATGGATCTGTTTAAGGAGCGCACCGGCATCGCGCTGGAACCCACCGTGCAGGAAAGCCCCTGGTACTTCGTGCGATAAGGGATAGGCGAGGCGTCTGATCGGGTGTCGACAAAACAACGCCGGCCTACCCGGCCCCAACGTTTCAAGTGCGTTAAACCCGTCAACGGTCGATTTTCACCCGCGAACGGTCTTTATACTAATTAGCAATATAAGCAACGTATAAGACGTTATAATGACCATAATAAGCAACGTATAAGACGTTATAATGACCATAACGAAAAGGAGGAGGCAAGATGAATCAGATCATTCTCGCATCTCATGGCGGCCTGGCCGCAGGCGCCAAAGACACGCTCGAGATGGTTCTCGGCGACGTGTCGAACGTCCACGTCGTGTCGCTTGCTCGTGACGACAAGGAGCCCATCACCAATAAGGTGGACGCCATGATCGCCACGTTCAACGCGGACGACACCGTCTATGTGCTGACCGATATGCTCGGCAGCTCGGTCAACAACAACATGGTCGAGCTTTCCAAGAACGGCACGAAGTTCACGGTTGTCAGCGGTTTCAACATCCCGCTGGCACTGACGCTCGCTATGAGCCCCGTCCCCGTCAAGGGCGCCGAGCTCGCGGCCCTCATTAACGAGGCCCGCACCGGTCTGACCAACCCCAACGCACCAGTCGAGGCTGCTGCGGCTCCCGCCAAGAAGGCTAAGGCGTCCCGTCACAGCTCCGGTCCCGCCAAGATCGTCCTCGCACGTCTTGACTACCGTCTGCTGCACGGCCAGGTCGTCTTTACCTGGACCACCAAGGTTCAGGCCGAGCGCATCATCGTCGTCGACAACGCTGCCGCCAACGATGACATCAAGAAGGGCGCTCTTAAGCTGGCCAAGCCCCAGGGCGTGCGCCTGAACGTCTTCACCGTCGAGCGTGCCCTCGCCAAGATGGACAAGCTCAACACCCTCGGCGAGCGCGTCATGTTCGTCTTTGGCAACACGGCCGAGATGCTGCAGTTCTGCCAGGGCTACAAGCTCGACGCCATCAACCTGGGCGCCACCGCCAACCACGACGGTGCCGATCAGATTGGCGGCAAGGACAGCTCCGTCTTCCTCGACGCCACCCAGAAGGCCGACGTCAACCAGCTGCTCGACATGGGCATCAAGCTCTATGTCCAGCAGACCCCTACGTATCAGAGCGTCGACATCGACGCCAAGCTGTAATCAACCAGGCTTTTGCCTGACTGAAAGGAGAAGGGTATGAATACGTTCATCAGTGCGGTGCTCGTCGGCCTCGTCGGCGTGTTCTGCATGTGGGACTCCCGCCTGCTCGGTCGTCTTAACTTCGAGCAGCCCCTCGTTGGCGCTACGCTCGTCGGTCTGCTGCTGGGCGATGTGCCCACCGGCCTTGCCGTCGGTGCCGCCGTCGAGCTCGTGTCCATGGGCCTGGTGCAGGTCGGCGCCGCCGTTCCGCCCGATATGGTCCTGGGCGGCATCGTGGCCGCTGCCTTTGCGTGCCTGACCGACGCTTCCGCCGAGACCGCCATGACGATCGCCATCCCGGTCGCCGTCCTGGGTCAGCTCCTCGGCATCGTGTTCCGTTCCATCATCGCCGTCCTCACCCATGTGGCAGATAACGCGATCGATAACGGAAAGTTCAAGACCGCCTACCGTATGCACATCTGCGCCGGCTCCGGTTTGTACGCCATCATGTACTTCCTGCCGATCTTCCTCGCCGTCTTTGTTGGCACCGACCTGGTTCAGGCCATCGTCAACATGGTTCCCGAGTGGCTGTCCACTGGTCTTAACGTTTCGACCAAGATCATGACCGCCTACGGCTTGGCCCTGCTGCTCACCATGATGATCAAGAAGGGTATGACTCCGTTCCTGTTCATCGGTTTCCTGCTCGCCGCTTACCTCAACCTGTCCGTCATCGCGGTCGCTCTGATCGGTGTGTGCCTGGCTGTCGTCTTCATGGGCTTCAAGTTCAACGGTTCCCATGCAGCCGCCGGTGTCGATTCCGACTACGATCCGCTCGAAGACGACGAAGACTAAGGAGGAACACACTATGGCAACCGCAACCAAGGACGTGTCCCTGAACAAGAAGGTCAGCCAGTTCTTCTGGCGCTCCTGGGCCATCCAGGCCTCTTGGAACTACGAGCGTCAGATGAACATGGGCTTCCTCTACGGTATGGTTCCCACGCTCGATCGCCTCTATCCGGACGAGTCCGACCCCAAGCAGCTTGCTGCTAAGAAAGAGGCTTACCACCGTCACATGGCGTTCTACAACTGCACCCCGCAGACGAGCGCTTTCATCCTGGGCCTCGCCGCCTCCATGGAGGAGGAGTACGCCAAGGATCCCGAGAACTTCAACCCCGATTCGATTAACGCGGTCAAGACCTCCCTTATGGGCCCGCTTTCCGGCATCGGTGACTCCTTCTTCCAGGGCACCATCCGCGTTATCGCCTTTGGCTTGGGCGTTCAGCTGGCTCAGCAGGGCTCCATCATGGGCCCGATCCTGGCCCTTCTCATCTCCATCGTCCCCTCCGTGCTGATTACTTGGTTCGCAGCCAAGATGGGCTATCAGGGCGGCCACGAGTACCTGAGCAAGCTTCAGGGCGGCGACCTCATGGAGAAGCTCATGTATGTCTGCGGCATCGTGGGTCTTATGTCCGTGGGCGGCATGATCGCCACGCTGATCGGCGCCACCACCCCGCTGCAGTTCGCTGACGGCACCGTCGTTATCCAGGACATCCTGGACAGCATGATGCCCCAGATGATCTCCCTTGGCCTCACCGGCCTTATGTACTGGCTCATCAAGAAGAACGTCAACACCGGTTGGCTTCTCGTGATCGCCATTGTGGGCGGCATCGCCCTCTCCGCGGTCGGCATCCTGGCTTAGTCGCGACTAAGCGCCTAACCGCTTTCCCCCGGGGGCCTGCCTGGCATCCCATACCCCAGGCAGGCTTCCATCCCCAAAATGCGACAATGGGACAGTCCCTTTGTCGCATCCTCAACGGGCCGGCGACTCGGCCCAAACCACGGTAACCCTGCGAGCGCCCGGCAATGTGGCGCCGCAAAAATTGAAAGGAATGTGTCAGATGTACGAGATCGACCTTAACCTCCCTAAGCAGATCGTCGCTGACGTCCTGTCCAACCACGAGATCCACAGCGTCGCTTTCGTCGGCTGCGGTGCTTCCATGTCCGACCTTTACCCCGCCAAGTACTTCCTGGCCAACAACACGGACAAGCTGAACGTTCAGATCTTCACTGCTAACGAGTTCAACTACGACACGCCTTCCTGGGTCAACGAGCACACCTTCGTGATCACCTGCTCCCTCGGTGGCTCCACGCCCGAGACCGTCGAGGCCAACAAGACCGCCAAGAAGCACAACTGCCCGGTCGTCTCCCTCACCAACAAGGCTGGCTCCGCTCTGACCGTCGACGCTGACTACGTCATCGTTCACGGCTTCCACGCCAACTTCGCTGCCAAGTGCGAGAAGCCCGGCTACGCCATCGCTCTTGCTGTCGAGATCCTTCAGCAGACCGAGGGTTATGACCACTACGAGGACATGATCACCGGCCTCACCAACGTCTTCGAGCTCTGCGAGAACGCCGCTCAGTCCTGCAAGAAGCTCGCCAAGAAGTTCGCCGAGGACTTCAAGGACGACAAGATGATCTACTTCATGGCTTCCGGTGCCTCCGAGAAGATGGCTTACTCTCACGCCGCCTTCCTGTTCACCGAGATGCAGTGGATCGACGCCGCTGCCTACAACACCGGCGAGTACTTCCACGGCCCGTTCGAGGTTTCCACCGAGGGTAAGCCCTACGTCTTCTTCATGTCCGATGGCGCTACCCGTCCGATGGACGCCCGCGCCCTCACCTTCCTTAAGCGCATGGGCGCCAAGGTCGCTCTGATCGACTCCAAGGACTACGGCCTGGCTGACGCCGTGCCCGCGAGCGTTGTCACCTACTTCAACCCGCTGCTGCACCTCGCCGTTATGCGTGAGTACGGCAACCAGATCGCCGAGGCCCGCCAGCACCCGCTGACCATGCGTCGCTACATGTGGAAGCTTTCCTACTAATCACAAGTAAGTAGACCTTACGGGTTGATTGAGAGGGGATGGGGTTTGTGCCCCGTCCCCTTTTTGCTTTGGGGGCGTGTCTGTCGCACCGCAAAACCCCAGATAAAACCTACCAAAATAAACCTGTCCCTTTTTGGCAGGTGGGAGGAGATGCGTATGATCAAAGCGGTGCTGTTTGATATGGACGGCGTGCTGGTCGATACCGAGTGGTTCTACAACCGTCGTCGCGTGGCGTTTATGGAAGAGAAAGGGTTCCACTTTGACGAGATCCCCGATCTTTCGGGGTCTAACGAGCCTGCCATTTGGGAGGCGCTGGTGCCCGACGATGTTGAGCTGCGCGAGCGTCTGCGCGTGGAGTACAAGCAGGTCTACAGCCCGGACCATCCCGTTCCGTATGCCGAGCTGCTCAACGAGCAGACGGAGCCGGTGATGCGTGAGCTGCACGAGCGCGGCGTGATGTGCGCCATCGCGAGCTCGTCCTATCGCGAGCTGATCGACGAGCTGGTGGAGATCGCCGGTATCGCCGACGTGCTGGACTACACCATCAGCGGTCACGAGTGCAGTGCGTTTAAGCCCGACCCCGAGATCTACCTGCGTGCCATGGAGGCGCTGGGGGTGGAGTCTGCCGAGTGCCTGGTTATCGAGGATTCGCCTTTGGGGATCGAGGCTGGCAAGCGCTCCGGCGCCCGAGTCCTGGCGCTGCGTCCGCACGAGGGCGTCAACCTCGATCAATCGCGAGCCGATGCCGTTATTGATAATCTGACCGACATTTTGGCCGCTTTGTAGTGTCAATCCGCCGCGAGAAGCACGGGTTCAAACGTTTTTTGCGGTGGACTGGCTCAATTTGGTTTCGATTTTGATCCGTTTGGCTTCGATTCGGACTAAGTGAGTAGACTTTTTGGTGCAGGACGAGCACAAAGCGCATCTGCTCTAGTAAAACCGCAGGTCACAGGGGTGGCGGTTTTGGGTGTGCTCTGCAGGTCGCGTAAAGTCTACTCACTTGTAATTTGGGCCTTTGGTCGTGGGGTTGCTGGTCCCGCTTTGGTTGTCGAGAGAGGGTGAATTGAAGCGCCCCCGCACGCTCCATGCTACAATCGCGGACATACCCCACAACTACATCTGCCTTCGAAAGGAGCCTGCGTGGCGAACGCCATCGATCAGCTCACGGACCGAGTGCTCGTACTCGGCCGCCTCACCATCGTCCGCCGCGCTATTACTGCCGTGGCGGTCACGATTTCCGCCGTTCTCCAGACATTCCTGATCCAGGCGTTCATTCAGCCCGCCGACCTGCTTCCGAGCGGCCTCACCGGTGTCGCGGTCCTGCTTGATCGCGTTACCTCGCTCGGCGGCGTTCACATCGACATCTCGCTCGGTATGCTCGCGCTCAACATTCCCGTGGCGCTCCTATGCTGGAGCGGCATTAGCAAGCGCTTCGTCATCTTCTCGATGATGCAGGTCGTGCTCTCGTCGCTGTTCCTCAACGTCTTTCACTTCGCGCCGTTTTTGGGCGACAAGATCATGCTCATCATTTTTGGCGGCGTGGTTTCGGGTCTGGGCGCTGCCATCGCGCTTAAGTCCGGCGCATCCACCGGCGGTACCGACTTTATCGCGCTGTGGGTTTCCAACCACACGGGCAAGACCATCTGGGGCGTCATCTTTGGTTTCAACTGCTTTATCCTGGCGATCTTTGGCTTTATGTTTGGCTGGGACAAGGCGGCGTACTCCATCGTGTTCCAGTTTATTTCGACCAAGACCATCGACAGCTTCTATCGTCGCTACGACCGCGTGACGCTGCAGATCACGACGCGTAAGGCGGACGAGGTCATGACCGACTATGTTGACCATTTTCAGCATGGCATTAGCTGTGCCGAGGTCATTGGCGGATACAGCCGCGAAAAGATGTACCTGCTGCACGCCGTTGTATCGACCTACGAGAGCCAGGACATTATCAAGCTGGTGTGCGACATTGATCCCAGCGCCGTGATCAATGTGTTCCACACGCTCAACTTTGTGGGCGGCTGGTGGGGCGGTCATGTCGACGAGCCCATGCCCACGGCCGTGCCCGATCCCGACAAGCCCGCGCGCATGGCCAGCAGGCAGGCGCGCCTTAGTGAGCAGGACAGCCTGCAGCAGGATGACGGGAAGTAGGGTTTTGGCATTTTGCCGGCCAAGCGTAGTCCATCCGAATGAGCCCCTCGAAAGCCTCGTTGCTTTCGAGGGGCTCTCGTTTGCCCAGGTAAAACCTACCAAAATGAAGCTGTCGCTTTTTGGTAGGGAGGGTGTATCGTTTTATCAATATAAGGTAACATGAAACTAGACGTTATATACGTATTAGTTATTTCAATATTTCGATAAGAGTGATTAGATATGCCTGCGCCCAAAAATGCACCGCTTTACCAGCAGATTTACGACGAAATCAAGGATGCGATCGAGAAAGGTGTTTATGCACCCAAGGAGCGTATTCCGTCCGAGCTTGAGCTAGCCGAGCAGTACGACGTGAGCCGCATTACGGTGCGCCGCGCCGTCGAGGAGCTGTGCTCCGATGGCTACCTGGTTAAGCAGCAGGGCCGTGGCACCTTTGTCTCCACGCCGCACATCAATCGCCAGTTTCACGCCTCGACGTTGCAGACGTTTACCGCGCTGTGTGCCGATAATGACATGAAGGCGGGCGCGCATGTGGTCGATCGCCAGATTGTGCCGGCACGTCAAAACGAGATGGAGTTCTTTGGCCTGCAGAAGGACGCGCTGCTGCTGCACATCAAGCGCGTGCGTACGGCCGACGGCGAGCCCATTTTTGAGGAGAACATCTTTGTGCCGTTTGACGCCTACCGTGAGCTGTTGACGGCCGATCTTGAGGACAAGTCGATTTTTTCCGAGGTCGAGCGTGTTGGCGGAACGCCGATTGTCTCGGTTGGCTACCGCACGGTCGAGGCCGTTCGTGCCAATACCGAGCAGGCGGCCGAGCTGGGCATCGCTCCGCACGATCCACTGCTCAACCTGCGTGCCGGCTTTATCGGCCCCAATGGCGAGCCGGTCCTGATGGGTAAGCAGTACTACGTGGGTAGCCGCTACGTCATGGTGATGTAGGGTTGGTTCCGCCGTTCTGACGAACGGCGGACCGGCCGACGCTGCGCCTTTGGTTACGCGGTTTTACCAAACCGCGTAACGGCTCGACGCTGCAAGCCCGCCAGAGCGGCAATCTGCCTTTCAACTTCGGCGGCATGATCAGAAGTTTTGTTCCGCCGTTCTGACGAACGACGGACCTGTCGACGCTGCAAACGCCCCTAAGCGGCAATCTGACGTTCAATCGTCGGTCGCGTACCGAAGTACGCTTCCCTCCTCTTTCACGTCACCTTGCTCGCTTA
>JAHAAK010000067.1 GCA_018376905.1 Collinsella sp.
TCGTGGGCGTGCGGGAGTCCGCATCAGTAACCTGCCTCCTTGGTTGTCCCTTCTCTGCATGGTCATCTACATAAAGGAGGAATCAACCATGCAGATCAGCGTGTCGTCCACTCTGACCGTATTTCATGACGGTCATTTTTGGGTCGGGCTGGCGGAACATGTCGAGGACGGAAGGTACGGCGTCGCTCGCATAGTCTTCGGCGCGGAGCCGTCCGATGAGGAAATCCTGCAATTCGTTAGAAGCAAATGGGCGAAGCTCGCGTTCTTCGGTGACGGTCCCGCCGAGGGAAGCAAGCCTGCGAAAAACCCCAAGCGCCGCGCCCGCGAGGTGTCGAAGGCCCTTAAGCAGCCGGCGATGGGGACCAAGGCGCAGCAGGCGCTCGCGAGTCAGCGGGAGACAATGAAACGGGAGTCGGTCCGAGCAAGAAGTCAACGCCGCGCGGACGAGGCGGAGGCGCGCTTCGAGCAGCGGAAGTTGGGGCGCAAGCAGAAGCATCGCGGGCATTGATCGCCATCTGTGGCAACCCTTAAGCCCTTATACAGAAGCGGTGTCAGCTTCACTTGAAACCGCCACCGCTGTCTATTGCGCCGCCCGTCGACAGCCAATCTCTATCCCGCTCAGAAGGTCCTCCCTTCCTGCATGAACTCGGGGATGTTGGCATGGATGATGCCGTCCCTTTGCTGAATGGGATCGCTTCGCGTCAACAGGTACTTGGGGTAGTTGTCTCTGATCTGCTCGAACGGGCGGTATTCGCGCTCCTCGGTGGACCGGTCGGCCATGATGGTCATTGCGACCTGAACGTATGCATAGCCCATCTCTAGGTTTCTGAGGATGAAGTCACATTCTTCGGGTTCACGGGCAGCCCCGAGAAGCGCTTCATCTGGCAATATTTGGTCACGGGGTATTGGGCGTGACGGACGGCAGCAAAAGTCACAGATGAGCTGGATATTTTCCCCGGCGCTTCTATGAGCTTTCGCGCAGAAATAGCTTTTGGGTCTTTGGCGTGCTGAAGGGCCTCGCTCATGAGGCAAGCCATCTCCCCCTCGTCGTCCCGTTTTGCGTTGGCTGCAATCAGGGCGAAGGCGCGGTTGCCTGATTCCTATATCGCCCAAACGGGCACGGCCTCCACGTTTTCGGCCAGCAGATACGGCTCCTTGGTCTGGCAGACGACGTGCCCGAAGCCCATCTCGTAGTCGGTCATGCCCTCCAGGCAACCGAAGTTCTTGATCGCATCCTTCTTGACCAGCGCATTCGTCTTGATTTCAACGGGATGTAAGATTCGCCCGTCTTGGATGACCAGGTCGATTTCGCGTTTCTTGGAGTCGCGGTAGAACCACACGTCGCGCAGGTTCGCCCCGGCGTTCATATGGCTCTTGAGTACCTCGGAGACGACGAAAGTCTCGAACACGTGGCCCGCCATCGCGCCCACGCGTAGCTGCTCGGGGGTCGTCCATCGGGTGAGGTGGCACACCAGGCCCGTGTCCATGAAGAAGATCTTCGGCGTTTTGGTGAGGCGCTTCTCGATGTTCGGGAAGAACGGCTCGACGATGCGGACGATGCCCGAGGCCTGAAGAATCGAGAGCCAGGCCTTGACCGTCTTGTGGTCGGCGTCGATGGCGTTGCCGATGTCCGAGGCGTTGAACAGCTGGCCGGTGCGGGCGGCGCAGGCCACCATGAAGCCGTAGAACTTCGCCTCGTCCTTCACGTTAACGAGATCGCGCACGTCGCGCTCGAGGTAGGCGCGCTCGTAGTCGGTGTAGAACAGGTCCCAGTCGACGTCGGGGTCCTGCAGCTCCGGCATGCTGCCGCGGTGGATATGCCGCCAGAGGTCGAAGCCGTCAGGCGCTGACACGTCATGCGGCTTGAGCATAGAAGGTACGTATCTGCAGGGGTTGTCACTCTTTCCTGCGAGCTCGCGCAGCGACAGGGCGGGCATCTCTATGATCCTGATGCGACCTGCGAGCGACTCGCTCACGCCCTTCATGAGGTGGTAGGTCTGGGATCCCGTGAGCACGATGCGCCCCTTCTCCGCCGACTGGTCGACCAGCCACTTCACCGGCGAGAACAGCTCGGGCACTCGTTGGATTTCATCGACGATGAGCGGCAGGGAATGCATCTCGAAAAAAAGAACTGCGTCGGATTTGGCCTGCACATACGCCGCGGGATCCTCCATGGTGACGTAATCGAACGTGCTCCCTAAGTGCTCTCTGAGGACGGTGGTCTTGCCTACCTGGCGTGCACCGGTGACCAGCACGACTTTGCCCTGTTTGAGCATCCTGTCGATGGTTCCTTCGATTTCCCTGGCTATATACATAATGCCTCCCATCTTCCGATAGGAGGCATTATTTCATTTGCTTGTACTGTGGTCAAATTTGGGAATTCAGTTCCCAAATTTCTCTATTCCCACTCGGTGGTTATAGTTTTGCCGTCTCGTCACTCCAGTTGCACCCAGTTTTCGGCGGCATCTCGAAGTGAGTGCCGCTGAATGACGCGACGT
>JAHAAK010000033.1 GCA_018376905.1 Collinsella sp.
TCGGTCGGAGGGGTGGCTTTGTAAAGCCGTTTGTCTCCACCCGCATAGCGGGTGGGTTGAAGCTGGCCGCTGCGCGCCCAGCAGACTAAAGTCTTGAACTAACTCGAAGGGCCTTCGCTTCGCGAAGCCCCGGGCTTCGGGCGCATGGCGCCCTCCCCACGCTCCGCTACAAACAGGCCACAGGCCTGTTTGCTTAACGATCCGCGCGCTCACGCGAGTTCGGCACGAAAAAGGGGGCCTTGCCCCCCTTGAACGCTCTTTTGCATGTATGGTGCCCGAGGCGAGACTCGAACTCGCACGTTGTTGCCAACGGTGGATTTTGAGTCCACTGCGTCTGCCAATTCCGCCACTCGGGCACGTAATGCGTGAGTTAGTTTATCACAGCTTTCTGTTGATTAGTCCGAAAATGGAACTTCGAGCATTTCGATAAGCTCAACCTTGCGCAACATTTCCCGCTTACGACATCCACGTCCGTCAACCGAGGCCTCGCCCATCTGGTTGTCATAGGGGTCCTCGCGCATACCATCGAAAGCAGGCACAAACTCAGCCTGGAATCGATCGTTGGCCACCATACGCCACGGATCGAGATTGCCAAAGTAGTGACGACGGCGCCACTCCTCCCCCATCCTGCGTGCCGAGGAACCAAACGATACGTCGGCGTTAAGCCAACCGGTCTGGGGTGTGTAGAACTCGGCCCAATCGTGCGGTCCCACCGAATCGGGCGCAACATATAGGCCGCTCTGCCAACGAGCAGGCACCCCCGCGATGCGACACATGGTGATAAACGTGAGCGCCATAACGCCGCAATCGCCGCGGAGCGAATGCGCACAGTCGTCGGCAATAGATCCCAAAAGCAGGTACGGTGGCTGATAGCGATAGTCGATATGCTGTGTCAGGTAATCATAGATAGCACGAGCGCGATCGAGCGGATCCTCGAGCCCGTCAATGACACGGGCCGTCAGCTGCTGCAGATACGGCGTGAATGCAATGTGCGGACGGTCCTCGGAAATATCCTCGGGCAGAGGCGCATCCATACGCGGGTGAACCGGAAGTGTGCCACCGTAGACATCACAATAAGCAGCATCGATGTGATAACGATAGGTCACCGAAAATAAGTGCTCGCTCGAGGAAGACCACGAGACGGTACGCGCCGAAGCATTCGCGGGAGCAACAGCACCCTCCGGCGTCATGTCGAGAATCTCGACCCGAGACTGCTGACGGCAGGCAGCCGCGACGGGAAGCCAAGCGCAAACGGCCTCCCCTTCCAGAGCGCCGGGGACAGACACGGACGCTTTAAGCGTAATGACGCGAGCCAATCCGTTTTGCGACTCCATCTCCTTGAGCATCTCGTTGCGCAGTGCTATTCCGTCCGTAGAATCGGGCCGCATGCCGGGAACCTCTTTGGGATATACGCGAAGCGAATCGAGGAAGTTGTCGAGAACGAACAGCTCACCATCGATAAAGCGCCAGTCAATACGCTTACGATTAATCAGGTCATCAAACTGCTCTTCGGTAAACTCTGGCCACTCCTCGCGAATCATCGCAATAGCCTGATCGCGAGACACCGAAAAATGAAGCGGCGTCTCGAGCATGCGATACCGCTCGGCACGAACACAAGCAGCCAGCGAAGGCTCGGGGTTCTGCTCCAAAAGGCGATCGCAGGCAGCAACAGCCTGCGTCAAATACCCGGCATCCTTAAGACGAAGAATCTCGGGCGGCAGTTCAACATCGAGATGACGAAAGTCATCACAGCGAACATCAGCAGAGCAACCAACAGGACCCTCGTCAATAACCTTCCCATCCGAAGGCAGTACATTAATAACAGCCATACCAAAACTCCAAGTCACTAGAACGCTTGAAGCCCATTGTAGCGAGATAAAAAGAAAGCCCCAACAAGGGAGCCATCAACACCGCCGAACGGTAGTCAATAAATAAATTCAGCCCAGTAACCCTGTAGCGAGTTAACGAAGGAGGCCCCGTTTCCCCGGAGCTGATTCCGTCGCGCGACTTCTGGCGAAGCCAGGTGAGCGCGAGGGAAGCAGCGTAGGGGAAACGGGGCCTCCGGCGGGAAGTTAAACCGCTACTTACGCCTTGTTGACGGAGCCAAACTCCTCCATGAGCTCCTTGGTGCGGGCAACGATGTTGTCGCGACCAGGCTTGAGGAGCTTGCGGGGGTCGAAGCCCTTGCCCTGCTGATCCTTGCCAGCCTCGATGTACTCGCGAACGCCCTTGGCGAAGACGAGCTGCAGGTCGGTGTTGACGTTGATCTTGGAGATGCCCAGGGAGATGGCCTTCTTGATCTGATCCTCGGGGATGCCGGTGCCACCGTGCAGAACGAGGGGCAGGTCACCGGTCTGGGCCTTAATCTCGCCCAGACGCTCGAAGGAAAGGCCAGCCCAGTCGGCGGGGTACACGCCGTGGATGTTGCCGATGCCGCAGGCGAGGAAGTCGACGCCCAGGTCAGCGATCTGCTTGCACTCAGCAGGATCAGCGAGCTCGCCGCTGGAGGTCACGCCGTCCTCGGTGCCGCCGATGCCGCCGACCTCGGCCTCGATGGACATGCCCTTGGAGTGGGCAAGCTCAACGAGCTCCTTGGTGCGGTCGAGGTTAAGCTGGAAGGTCTCCTCGTGAGAGCCGTCATACATGATGGACGTGAAGCCGGCCTCGATGCACTTAAAGCAGTCCTCGTAAGAACCGTGATCGAGGTGAAGGGCGACGGGAACGGTAACGCCCGTGGCCTCGACGGCAGCCTTGACCATGTCGGCGCAGACCTTGAAACCGCCCATCCACTTAGCGGCACCAGCGGTGCACTGAAGGATCAGCGGAGACTTGGCCTCCTCGGCGGCCTGGAGAATAGCCAGGGTCCACTCGAGGTTGTTGGTGTTGAAGGCACCGAGACCGTACTTGCCGGCCTCGGCCTTCTTGAGCATGTCTGCTGCGTTGACGAGCATAAAAGAAACCTCCTGTAAGGTTGCTCCGATAACGCCTGAGATTTTACCACGGCGCACCCGAGCATAAACGTTCGTTTGTTCACGAATATCGTCCAAACAGACTTTTTTGACCGTTTGCCCTACGGAATCGACCCGTTGGGGAAAAATAGCTTGACGTTTGGACGCTTCTCGTGCTTCAAAAGCCGACTATTAAGCTAAATCTGCATGAAAGGGTTCTGCATGAGCTCGCGTGCCATGGTGGTCGAATCGCCATGGCCGGTTAGGCAAACGGTATCGGGCGGGAGAAGCCGGGCGAGCTTGGAGAGCGAGCGCAGAATCGCCGCCTCGTCTCCTCCAGAAAGATCGGTGCGGCCGTGCCCACCCGGAAACAGGGTGTCGCCCACAAAGGCAATGTTCCCCTGCTCGGTGGCAGCAAACAAGACGATCCCGCCCGGCGTATGCCCTGGCGTCTCGATCACCTGCAGGTAGATATCGCCCACCTCGATAGCATCGCCCTCGGCGAGCAGGCGTGTCGGCTCCCCGGGATCAGGCGCCTCAATGCCCCACATAGCTCGCTGTTCCTCGATGTTCGCATGCGGCACCGCCACATCCTTAGCACACAGCTCATACTGGCAGCCCTCGCCAACGGTGGTTCGCATGCCTGCAACACCACCAACATGATCGGCATGGCCATGAGTGCATACGGCGCCAAACACGCGTACGCCGGGATGCTCGGCTCGAATATGCTCCACCAGGCGTTCGCCTTCCCATGCGGGATCGATAATCACGCACTCATTGTCCGAAATAACAGCATAGCTATTGGTCTGAATGGGACCGTTTACGAGCATCTCGATCTCGACCGATCCCTTGGGAGTTAAATCCAAGGACACAGCACTCATGTCCCTCTCCTCTCTATAGAACTCGAGGCATCAAACGATGCCTCGAGTGTAGCGAATATCGATAATGTGACACGTTCGTCGCGACTAAACGCGGCGCTTAAGCTGGGCTCCACCCTCACCGGGCATCAGGCGGCGCGCGTCGTAGACCGAGTCAACGCTGCTGATGGAGGCCAGCAGCGGATCCAGACCACTCGCGTCCGAGATCTCGACCATAAAGCGCAGGGTTGCAATACCCTCGCGGTTGGTCGACGTGGCGGCAGAAAGGATATTGCCGCCCGCATCGCCAATGGCAATGGTGACATCCTTGAGAAGGCCCATGCGGTCCAGGCACTCGACCACGATCTCGACCTGGAAGAGGGTGTCGGCAGCGCCGTCCCACTCCACTTCGATCATGCGCTCGGGATGCTCCATAAGACCCTTGACGTTGGGACAGTTGGCGCGATGCACCGAAACGCCACGACCGCGCGTGATGAAGCCGACGATGTCGTCGCCCGTCACGGGGTTGCAGCAATGAGCCAGACGGACCAGTAGGCCGCTGTTGCTCTCGCCCTTGACGATAATGCCGTTACTGGCGCTCTTGCCGCGCTTTTGCGGCTTGCGGTTGGAGCCGCGAGCAGGCTGCTTCACGACCTCGGCGATAGCCTCGGCCTTGGTGAGCTGTTCCACGGGCTTGGGGTCCAAGATTTGCTCGACCTTATTGCCCACAGCGCGCGGGGCAACCTTGCCGGCGCCGACGGCGGCAAACAGGTCCTCGAGCTGCTTGAAGTTAAACTGCTCCGCCACGGCGTTGAGCGCACGCGTCGAACGCGGCGTAGAAATGCCATAGCCACGCTTACGCAGGTCCTTGGCCAGCATATCGCGACCAGCAGCAGCGTCATCGTCTTTGGTCGCGGCGGCAAAATAGCGGCGGATCTTTGACTTGGCGGAAGGTGTCTTAACGATCTTGAGCCAATCACGCGACGGCTTGGAACTCTTGTTAGTCAGAATCTCGACACGGTCACCCGTCTTAATCTCGTGCGTGAGCGGAGCCACCGCACCGTTGATTTTGGCGCCGACGCAATGGTTTCCCACCTCGGTGTGAACGGCGTAGGCAAAGTCGAGCGGCGTGGAGCCGGCACGAAGCGCCATGACCTCGCCCTTGGGCGTAAAGACAAAGATCTCCTGATCGAACAGATCGACCTTCAGCGAGTGCAGGTATTCCTTGGCATCGGTAATCTCGTCGGAAGCCGCCCAATCGAGCGAATGCTTGAGCCAGTTGATCTGGTCGTCCAAACGTTGAGCGTCATTGGTCTTGGAAGCAGACGATCCGCCCGACTTCTTATATAGCCAGTGGGCGGCAATGCCGTACTCGGCCTGCTCATGCATCTCGTAGGTTCGAATCTGAATCTCGAGCGGACGAGCCGTAGGGCCGATGACCGTCGTGTGGAGCGACTGGTAGTTATTGACCTTGGGCATGGCGATATAGTCTTTAAAGCGACCAGGCATGGGGTGCCACAGCGTATGCACCGCACCGAGCGTGGAGTAGCAATCGCGCACCGAATGGGTAATTACGCGCAGCGCCACCAGGTCGTAGATCTCGGAGAACTCCTTGCCCTTGCGCTTCATCTTTTGGTAGATGGACCAATAGTGCTTGGAGCGGCCGTTGATCTGGAAGTCCTCCAGACCAATGCGGTTGAGCTCATCGGTAAGCGTCTTGATGGTCTCGGCAAGGTAGCGCTCGCGGACCTCGCGCGACTCAGCCACCATGCGCGCGATGCGCTGGTAGGCATCGGGCTCCAGGTAGAAGAAGGACAGGTCCTCGAGCTCCCACTTAATAGAGCTCATGCCCAGGCGGTCGGCCAAGGGCGCATACACGTCCATGGTCTCGCGCGCCTTAAACAGGCGACGATCCTCGCGAAGGGCAGCCAGTGTACGCATGTTGTGCAGGCGGTCGGCAAGCTTGACGATGATGACGCGGATGTCCTTGGACATGGCGAGGAACATCTTGCGCAGCGTGAGCGCCTGCTTCTCGTCCATACTGTCGACTTCGATATTGGTGAGCTTGGTCACGCCGTCGACAAGCTCGGCCACTGTATCGCCAAACAGGCCGGAGACATCAGCAAGCGAGGTCTCGGTATCCTCGACGGTATCGTGCAGCAGCGCGGCGCACACCACGTCACAGTCCATCTTGAGGTCGGCCAAAATGATGGCCACCTCGACGGGATGGTTAATGTACATCTCGCCCGAGCGGCGCTTTTGGTTGCAGTGCTTCTCGGCGGCAAAGCAGTAGGCCTGTTCAACCTTAGAGAAGTCGTCCTCATTCATATATTTGAGGCACAGGCGCTCCAGCTTGTCGTAGCTGTCCGCCATAATCTCGGGCGGCAGCTCATCAGCATGCTTATAGTGCTCCATCTCCGAGAACGGCTGGAGGGTGGAATCATGGGCGGTACGGGCTGCGGCATCCATCGAGGTCCCCTTCCCCTAGGCCCGCGGTACGATCGGGCGGTTAACTTTGGCTAGCATATCAGATGCGCACGAATCGAGCGCCCAACTCCGGAAAGCCGAGAACTCCATGCGCGAGCGCAAGCCCTCCAAATAGCGAATTGACCTGCTCAATTGCACGCGGCCGGGGTTTTCGGCCATCACGATGCGGCGCGTGTCGCCAAGCCCCGAAACGCGGCAAAAACCAAGCTCTTCGAAGATTCCCAGGCCGCTTGCCACCGAACGTTCGTCGACCGGGGTGCGGGCATCGATGGCAAGGCACATCTGCGCGATGTCGATATCGCTTGCGCAGAATGAATCATCCCCGGTCTTACCGCGGTTGGAGCGCCACATGGTCTGCAGCGCGCGATAGAGTGTGACGAGTTCGTCGCGCTCGGGTGCGTAGCAGTCGAGCAGGCGCTCGTTGATGCGGGCGTCGCGCGACGAATAGAGCAGGTGGATCACGGCGGGCTGTCCGTCACGACCGGCACGCCCGCTCATCTGGTTGAACTCAATGGCGCCAAACGGCATGTGGTAGAGCACGACATGGCGGATATCGGGCAGGTTGACGCCCTCGCCAAAGGCGGAGGTCGAAACGATGCAGCTGAGGCTTCCGTCTCGGAATGCTTCCTCCACGCGACGGCGATCGGAACGCGCAAGCCCCGCGTTATAGAACGCGATATGGGTTGCGCAATCGGGCACACGCTTGCGCAACGTCTTGGCGAGCGCCACGGACTGGTCGCGCGAATTGACGTAAATGACGGTCTTCTCCCCCGTCGCCACGATCGACACCAAACGGTTCTCGCGGCTCGCAAGGTCGCGGTCGTCCTCGAGCTGCAGGTTCTCGCGCACCGTCTCGTCGACCACCGTGCGAGTGATCGGCAACATGCGGGCAAGCTCGGCCACGACCGGAGCCGTCGCGGTGGCCGTCGCAGCCATAACGACCGGGTCGCCCAGGGCTTTGAGGATATCGGGCATGTCAAGATAGGCGCTACGGTCGCCGCCCTTGGCAAGGCCGGCGTGGTGCGCCTCATCGATAACGACAAAGCCGATGCGGCCCGAACGCGCGAAACGGTCACGGTGGATAGACAGGAACTCGGGCGTCGTGAGCACGATACCGGTACGGCCCGAAGCTAGACCGGCGAACACGTCATCGCGTGCGGCCTCCACGGTCTCGCCGGTCAGCACGCCAACGCCAATGCCAAGCGCTGCCATCGTCGACGAGAGGTGATAGGCCTGGTCGGCAACGAGCGCGCGCAGCGGATAGACAAAGATGCTCGCACGCCCGCGAAGGACCGCCTCGCGCGCGGCATGCACATGGAAGATGAGCGACTTGCCGCGCCCCGTCCCCATAACGGCCAGAACACTTTGGTGATCGGCCAGGGCATCGAGCGCCTCGACCTGCGCGCGGTGCGGCTGGTTCGAGCCGATAAAGCTATGGATAAGCGAGCGCGTGAGCTCGGTATAGGAAAGCTGGGCGAGCGTCTCGCGTTTACGCGACTCCAGGCGCAGGCCAGAATCCGCCGGTTGCACGCCGCGGCGAAGTTCACATGCCGGATCGTCGACGCTGGGCAGCGTGGTATCGCGGACCAGAACATCCTTGATCATGAGCTTGGGCTTCACACGCCCCTGCCAATGCTCGGCAACGGCCTCGAACACCAAGTCGACAGCGCTATCGCAGTTGATGAGCTTATCGATTTGCGGCACGCGGAACATAATGGCCGGCACACTCGCGGCGCCATCGGTCGCCACAAAGCGCATGTGCTCGCCGGTTTTGCCCACCACGGCGCGGTCGCACATCGTCACGCCCTCGGCAGCCAGCAGCGGCACCTTGTTGCCCTGGCCAAACGGCTCAAGACGGGAGATCTGCTCGATGGTCTCGATATTCAGCTCGGAAAGGTCGACGGTGGCGGCGACCTCGTCGGTGTCTTCAAAGTCCTCGGCGGGAAGCTCGGACAGCACGGCGGAAAGGCGGCGGCGGAACTCGTCGAGCTTGGATGCCTCGATGGTCACACCCACCGCACCGGCATGTCCGCCGCGACGAATCAGCAGGTCGGAACAGCGCTCGACGGCGTCAAACAGGTTAACTTTGCCCACCGAGCGACCAGAACCGCGCGCGATACCGTCCTCGATCGAGAACAGCAGCGCCGGCACGTGATAGCGGTTGGTCAGACGGCTTGCCACGATGCCCTTGACGCCCTCGTGCCAGCCTTCGCCGCCCACAACGATCGCGCGTCCACCGTCATAGGTCTTCTCGACCTTTGCCATGGCATCGCGCGTGAGCTCCGCCTCGATCTCACGGCGCTGGCGGTTGATTTCCTCGAGCTCAGCCGCCAGCGCACTTGCTTCGATGGGATCGCGGGCAAGCAGCAGGTCGAGCGCCAGCTTGGGATCGGCCATGCGACCGGCAGCGTTTAAGCGGGGAATGAGCGAGAACGATAGGCCATCCGCCGTAATGCTCGAAAGGTCCGCCTTGGCGAGCGCGGCAAGCGCGATATAGCCGGGGCGAGCGGTTACGCGCATCTGCTGGATGCCCTCGGCAACCAGCGCACGGTTCTCGGGCGTGAGCGGCATCATGTCGGACACGGTGCCCAGCGCCGCGACCTCGATTAGCGAACGCCAATACGACGGCTTGCCCAGGCGTTCACCCAGGACTTGCACCAGCTTGAGCGCCACACCAGCACCGGCAAGTTCACGCGAGGGCCCCTCATCCTCGAGCTTGGGGTCGGTCAGGGGCACACCCTGCGGCACCTGGTCGGAGGGCTCGTGATGGTCCGTGACCACCAGATCGATTCCCAGGCTCTCCAAATAGGAAACCTCTTCCTTGGCGGCAATGCCGTTATCGACGGTCACGATCAACTGGGGGCGAGCGAGCTCGTTAACGCGGTCGAGCGCCGCGCGCGAGAGACCGTAGCCCTCGTCAAAGCGATGCGGAATAAACGGCGTGACATCGGCGCCAAACGTGCGCAGTGCCTCGGTTAACAGGCAGGTCGACGTAATACCGTCAACGTCAAAATCGCCAAAGACCGCGATGTGCTCGTGGTTGCGAATAGCACGCTCGACGCGGTCGGCAACGACCGACATGCCCGGGATAATGAGTGGGTCAGCCCAGTCGCGATCGAGCGAAGGCGTCAAAAACAGCTGGCCTTCTTCGATGGATGTAATGCCGTGCGCAACCATAATGCGCGCCACCAGCCCGGGTATTCCCAGGCCAGCCGAAAGCTCCTTTTCGAGTTCGGGGTTTTGCTGAGCGACCGCCCAGCGATGCGTCGTCTTAAGCGATGACATAGGCGCCCACCCCCGATAGGGGCAGGTCGCCGCGATACCTCTCACGGTTCATAGCGATGAGTCCTCTGTGTATGCCCGCTTCGGCAGGCAGATCTGTTGAACGGATTTATTATACCGTGCGGCACGGACGTACAACGTCCAGCACGCCGCGGTTTCGATAAACGAGGGCGGTAATAGCCTCGAAATATTCGAGCGTTTCTGACGCACGGACGCATGCGAGCGTCTAGCATATCCATTCAAAACGGATTCACGAGCAAAGGGAGTCACAAGAGCATATGAAGCAATGGGTTGGACTGGGCAAGTTTCTCGCGGGGCACATGCAGATCATCGTTCCGATTTGCGTGGCGCTCGGCGCGCTCTTTCCCCAACAGATTGGCGTACTCAAGCCCATCGTTCCCACCTTGTTTGCCTTTATGACGTTTCAGGGCGCGCTCAGCAACACCTTTCACCAGGTAACCGAGGTGTTCCGCCGTCCGTTGCACCTAGTCTTGGCGCTGCTCGTCTCGGCGGTGCTTATTCCCATCGCGGCGTATGCCATGGGGTCACTCTTCTTTGGCTCCAACCCCAACCTTGTCTGCGGCATTGTGCTCGAATACAGCGTGCCCGTGGCCGTCACCGCTTTTATGTGGATTAGCATGTTCGGCGGCAACGGCCCGCTCGCGCTCACCATCATCCTGACGTCCTCGGTCATCTCACCTGTGACGATTCCGCTTACGCTCAAGCTCCTGCTGGGCGCCACCGTCTCGATCGACGTGCCGAGCATGATGCAGAACATGGCCTTTATGATCGCCATCCCCGCTGTGCTCGGTATTGTCATCAATGAACTCACGCGCGGCTGGGGCCACGAGAAACTCTCTCCCGCGCTCTCGCCCGCCTGCAAGTTCATGATGATGGGCGTCATCGCGTCCAACTCCACCGCTATGAGCGAGTACGTGCTACACATGAATGTTGAGCGCTTAGAAGTCGCGCTCTTTATCCTGGTGTTCGCCATCAGCGGCTTTATCATCGGCGTCCTGATCGCCCGGGCCCTGCACCTGCCGTATAGCGAGACGACCACCATGTGCTTTACCTGCGGCATGCGCAACATCTCTTCGGGTGCCGTCATCGCCACGCAGTATTTTCCCGGCGAAGTGGTATTCCCCGTCATGTGCGGCACGCTGTTTCAGCAGGTGTTGGCCTCAATTATCGGACACCTCTTTGAGCGTCTGACCGGCGAGGAGCGCGCCGCCCAGCGCAAGCGGGTCGAGGCCAGCCGCGATGCCATGGAACGCTAGACTGTCCGCATTACGCGGGTGATAGTCTTGCTATACGAGCGTTTCCAGATGCGCACGCAGGCGCTCAGCATCGATATCGAGCGTGGTCTCGGCATTAACCTGGGCCAAACGATAGCCGACAAAGTAGGGCGAAACCACCCAACGCGGCAGCGCCTTGGCAATGGTCCGACCGCCCAGGTGATAGAAGAACAGGTTATACGACTCTGCGCGACCACCGTGGTGCTCGTTCAGGATATAGCGCAGAGCTACCTGGATTGCATCGGCGAAGAGATCCGCCTCGGCTTGATCTCTCGTGTCATCGCTGGCGGCGATTCCCTGCGGGGCTGAAACGTTGATCTCAAAGAACCCCATGATGGGTTCGGTTGAGATGTTGGCCGAGATCCTCCCCTGTTGCCAGACATTGATGCCTTCGAAATTGGCGGAAGCCAGCGAAGCATAGCCGTCCTCCTGCTCCAAACCCACAATCTGCATGTGCGGATGGACCAGACTGCCGCCCGAAAGTGGGCCCTTGTTCTTGTACATGAGAACGCTGCGATACTGCCGGGAGTCAATCATCCGCTGCCAGCAATCCAGGGCAAACCGCATAACATGATGCAGCTCGTCCGGCGCATAGGTCACCAGGTCGGCGTCATGGTCGGACGACTCAATCAATACGGTCTGGCGAGTGGCCCGCAAGGTCTTAAACTTATTCTCGAGCCAGATGCAGTCACCGTCGCGCCGGATGATATTGGCGAGTTCCTCGGTATCGCAAAAGGGGCACGCGGTGCCGGGACGACGGTTGTCGTCGGGCTTACCGTTCGCCTGCTGAACGTCAAATACCAGCGCCACGGGTTATACCCCCAGCGGCACGATCTTGGTGCCATGGAGCTCGGAGACGCCCAGTGCCGCCGCCACGGTATCGCGGTTGGCCGTGGAAATGCCGCCACCGGGAAGGATGGTCAGGCGGTCGTCCGCGTACTCGATCAAGCGGACCAGGTTTTCGAAGTTGTCCTCGATCGGCGTACCGGCAGTGCCACCGTGCGTCAGAATGCGCGTGACGCCGCAGTCGGCGAGCGTGTCAATGGCGTCCAGCTGAGCCTCGGGCGAGAGCTGGTCAAACGCCATGTGGAAAGTGATGTCGATAGGATCGCGCTTGCACTCCTCGGTCGCGCAGCCCGCAGCCATCACGAGGGCGCCAAGCGTAAGTTCGTCGAGCGCCCATCCGCCAGCGCAGGGCTTGCAGCAGCCAAAGACCAAGCCGTCAACGCCCGCACTTGCGGCAAGGCCCAGATCCATCTCCATCATACGCAGCTCGTCCTGGTTGTAGTGAAAGTCGCCGCCACGCGGGCGAATCATGCACATCACCCGTGCATCGTGCTCGTGAGCATAGTTGGTCGTAGCGCTGATAACGCCGGCCGAAGGCGTAGTGCCACCAACGGCAAGGTTGTCGCACAGCTCGATACGCCTTGCACCGGCATCGATAGCCGCCGGCACCCGCTCAAAGTTCTCGGCACAAAACTCGTACATCATAGATAGACCCCCAAGGATGACAAACGTTTTCGATGGGCATTGTCGCACGCCCCCATGAAGTTGCAGTGGAATAGGGACTGTTTTGGCCTCTGAGACTCCCATTTAGTCCCTATTCCACCGCAACAAAGGGGGACAGAACCAAAGCAACGCCGCAGGCAGAAGACGGACAGCGAGCGGGCACCAGAGCGAACAATTTGGCATGAAAAGAGGACGGCATAGACCTTCTGGTCATGCCGTCCTCTTTGAATGACAAGTTGTCGCTCTGGTGCCCGCGCAGCGTCGACTGGTCCGCCGTTCGGTAGAACGGCGGAACCTCCTAGCCACCAAGATATGCTTTGCGCACGTTATCGTCGTGCAGGAGCTCTTGGCCGGTGCCGGTCATGGTGATCTTGCCGGTCTCGAGCACGTAGCCGCGTGTGGCGATGGAAAGAGCCATCTGTGCGTTTTGCTCGACCAGAAGCACCGTGGTGCCGGCCTTGTGCAGGTCCTCGACAATCTGGAAGATCTGCTCAATCAGAATCGGCGCCAGGCCCATGGAAGGCTCGTCGAGCATGAGCAGCTTGGGGTTACTCATAAGGGCGCGCCCCATAACGAGCATCTGCTGCTCGCCGCCCGAAAGGGTGCCGGCGACCTGGCGACGACGCTCCTTCAGGCGCGGGAACTGTTCGTAGACGCGCTCGAGACCCGGAGCCACCGTTGATTTGGGCTGCGTATAGGCACCCATTTCCAGGTTCTCCTCGACCGTCATCTGCAAAAACGCGCGACGGCCCTCGGGCACCTGGGCCAGGCCCTTGCCCACCAGCTTGTCGGCAGGCGTATGGGTAATGTCCTCGCCCATAAACTTGATGGAGCCGGTCTTGGAACGCAGCAGGCCCGAGACGGTCTTAAGCGTCGTGGACTTGCCGGCGCCGTTGGCACCGATCAGAGCCACGATCTCGCCCTCGTTGACGTTAAAGGAGATGTCCTTGATGGCGTGGATAGCGCCGTACCAGACGTTGATGTTGTAGACGGAAAGCATCGGCTCTGCCATTTAGTTCTCCCCCTTATCCTGCTTGCCCAGATATGCCTCGATAACAGCGTCGTTGTTCTGGATCTCCTCGGCCGTGCCCTTGGCGATGACCTTACCAAAGTTGAGCACGCAGATGCCCTCGCAGATGTTCATAACGAGCGACATATCATGCTCGATAAGCATGATGGCGATACCAAAGGTGTCGCGAATCTTGACGATGTTCTCCATGAGCTCCGCGGTCTCGGACGGGTTCATGCCGGCGGCAGGCTCGTCGAGCAGCAGCAGTTTGGGGTTGGTGGCAAGCGCGCGAACGATCTCCAGACGACGCTGAGCGCCGTAAGGAAGCGAGCCGGCCTGTTCATTTGCCAGGTGCTCCATGTCAAAAATGGACAGCAGCTCCATGGCGCGCTCGTGGGCGGCCTTCTCGTGCTTCCAATACGTAGGCAGGCGCAGCACGCCCTCAAAACCGGAGTAGCGCTCCTGGTTGTGCAGGCCGACCTTGACGTTGTCCTCCACCGTCATGGTGTTGAACAGACGAATGTTCTGGAAGGTACGGGCAATACCCATGCGGTTGACCTGATAGACCGACTTGCCCGAGGTGTCCTCACCGTCGAGCAGGATGGTGCCGTGCGTGGGCTGATACACCTTGGTGAGCAGGTTGAAGACCGTGGTCTTACCGGCACCGTTGGGGCCGATCAGACCGGCGATCTCGGTCTTGCCGATAGTCAGGCTAAAGTCGTCGACTGCCTTAAGGCCACCGAACTCGATGCCCAGGTGGATGCACTCGAGTGCCGGGCGCTCGCCCAGGTCGCGGTCGGGAACGATGGCGCCAGAAGGATACGGGACCATCTTGCCCTTGTTGAACTCAAATTTACTGGGCATCGGCTGCCACCTCCTTCTTGGAAGCAAAGCGATCCTTGACACGACCGAAGAACGCCTTGAGCTGCGGGTTGTTGGTAAAGATCATGACCAAGATCAGCACGATGGCGTAGATGAGCATGCGGTAGTCCGAGAACTGACGGAGCAGCTCGGGAAGCACCGTGAGCAATGCCGCCGCGATGACGGAGCCGCGCATATTGCCCAGACCGCCCAGGACCACGAACACCAGGATGAGGATGGACGTGTTGAAGTCGAACTTGGTGGCGGAGAGCTGCGAGAAGTTACCGCCGAAGAGAGCTCCGGCAGCACCGGCGAGGGCAGCGGAAACCACGAAGGCGATCATGCGGTACTCGGTGACGGAGATGCCCACAGACTCGGCAGCGATCTTGTTGTCGCGCACGGCCATAATGGCACGGCCGGTACGGCTGCGAACCAGGTTGAGCACGATCACGAGTGCGACCATGACCAGGATGGCGCCGGCGAGGAAGGTCGAGTACGTCGACACGCCCGAGGCGCCCTGGGCGCCCTTGATGATGGCGGTGCCGTCCTCGAGCAGGTGCAGGTCATCGATCGTGGAGTTACCCGTGATGTTAAAGATCACATGCAGGCCGCGGGAATCGACGCCCACAATGAGGCAGGTGACGATCTCCTTGATAATCTCGCCAAAGGCCAGCGTCACGATGGCCAGGTAATCGCCGCTCAGACGAAGGACCGGGATGCCAATCAAGAAGCCCAGGATGGCGGCAGCGATGGCGCCGACCACGATACTGATGATAAGGCGCACCGGATCGGAGGGAACGGCGCTCTCCAGCGCGACGGCGGTGACGATGCCCGTATAGGCACCGACACTCATAAAGCCCGCGTGGCCCAGCGACAAGTCGCCCGCGATGCCGACGACGAGGTTAAGGGAAATGGCCATGACGATATAGGCCGTGATGGGAACCAGCTGACCGGCGATCATGCGCGGAATCATGTGGTTGGACTGCATAAAGAACACGATGGCAAACGCCACAAGGCACATGGCGTACGTGACAAAGTCGTGACGCGTCTGCTTGTCTTTAAGAAACTTCATAACGCTCACCTACACCTTCTCGGGGACGTACTTGCCCAAGAGGCCGGCAGGCTTGACGAGCAGGACGATGATCAGAACACCAAAGACGATGGAGTTGGCAAGGCTCGTGGAAATGTAAGCCTGTGCCATCGCTTCGATGATGCCGATGAGAATGCCGCCGACAAAAGCGCCGGGGATGGAGCCGATGCCACCGAAGACGGCGGCGTCGAAGGCCTTGATGCCAGGCATAGCACCCGTCGTGGGCTGCAGCACCGGCGAGTAGGAGCACAGCAGCACGCCGGCGATGGCGGCAAGGGCAGAGCCGATGGCAAACGTCATCGAAATGGTGCGGTTGACGTTGATGCCCATGAGCTGAGCGGCAGCCTTGTCCTCGGACACGGCGCGCATGGCCTTGCCCATCTTGGTCTTACCTGTAAAGAACATCAGGCCGGCCATGATAACCAGGCAGGCGACGATGGTGACGAGCGAGACGGCGCTTACGTTGAACTTGGCCAAGAACTCCGGCACCTGGAAGGTGACGAGCGAAGTGAAGTTCTTGGGCGTGGCGCCCCACAGAAGCTGCGCGGCGTTCTGCAGGAAGTAAGACACGCCGATAGCCGTGATCAGAACGGCCAGCGGGCCCGCCTGACGCAGCGGCTTGTATGCCAGACCCTCGATGAGAACACCGAGAACGGTGCAGACCACACAAGAGAGAATTACAGATGCCCAGCCCGGGAGGCCGAGATACGACGTGGCGCAGAACGAGACATAGGCACCGACCATGATGACATCGCCGTGAGCGAAGTTCAGCATCTTGGCGATACCGTAGACCATGGTGTAGCCCAACGCGATGATGGCGTAGACGCTGCCCATGGACAGGCCGTTGACCAGGTATTGGATAAAGACCGTCATGTTCCACATCCCCCTTTCGAATAGGTTTCCAATTAATGTATGAAACAGGGACGTTACATCGTCCCTAGATACCAAGCAAGCAGGGAAGGCCAAAACCTCCCCTGCTTGGGATCAAAACCGCTCTATGTAAGGCGGCCAATTAGGCCTGTACGTACTTGCCGTCGGTAATGACGTACGCCGTCGGGTCCTTCTGGACCTGGCCCTTGTCGTTCCAGGAGAGCTTGCCAGTCAGACCGTCAACGGTAATGTTGCGCATAGCCTCGGGAAGCTTCTCGGCAACCTCGGTCGGGTCGGCGTCGGCACCCAGGCCGGCTTCCTTGAGGGCCTCGACCACCGCATGCACGCCGTCGTAGGCGTCGGCGGCAAACTGGTCCGGAGTCTCGCCATACTTATCCTTGTAGGCGTTGACGAAGTCGGCATTCTTCTCGTCATCGGCGGAGAATGGGGTCATGAGCAGCAGACCCTCGGCCAGAGAGGTGTCGAAACCTTCCACGCCCAGGATACCGTCCATACCGTCGCAGCCCATCATCTTGACGTCGTAGCCCATGTCCTTGGCGTTCTTGAGCAGGACGGATGCGGGCGTGTAGTAGATCGGTGCAAAAATCATGGTGGCGCCGGCCTGCTTTGCCTTGGTCAGCTGGTTGGTAAAACTCGTAGCAGAGTCGTCCTTGAAGGTCTCCTCGTCGACAATCTCAAGCTTAGACTTAGCGGCCTGGGCCTTAAAAGAATCTGCGATGCCCGAAGAATAGGCGTCGCCGGAGTTATAGAACAGCACGAACTTCTCGTTCGCATACTTCTGCGCCAGGAACTTGGCAGCGTTGACACCCTGGTTGGGGTCGGTGAAGCAAACCTGGAAGACGCAATCCTTGCCCTTGGTAACGTCCTCGGAGGACGCGGACGGGGTGATCATGAACGTCTCGGGGTCGTTACCACACTCTGCGGCAACGGCAACCGACGCACCCGTGGTGGTCGGGCCGACGAGGGCCTGCATGCCCCAGTCGAGCAGGGTGTTGAAGGCGTTGACGGCCTTCTCGCCGTCAGCCTGGTCGTCCTCGGCCTTGCTGACAAGCGGCAGCTCCTTGGTCGAGAAATCCTTGCAGCCAAGCTCGACAGCCTGGGTAACGGACTTGCCGTAGGACGCATTGGCGCCGGTCAGCGGGCCGATGGTGCCGATCTTAAACGAAGCGTCGCCCGAAGCGGAACCACTGTCGCCGCCGTTGGAGGAGCAGCCAGCTAGAATGGACATCGCCCCCAGACCTGCTGCGCTCGCGATAACGCTCCTGCGATTCATAACAGGGTTCAATGACTTACCGGTGAGGCTCGACATGCGGCTCTCCTCTCAAATCTCGTCGGGTTTTGGTTGCCCGACAGGCCATCCTTCGCCGTGTTCGGCGTTCGCAAAATAGTAGACGCTTTAGTTGAGAAAAGTGGCGATTATTTCAACTTTTCTTTTGTTTTGTCCGTTTATCCATAATTATGCGTATTTCTATTGGTTTATGCAGTTTAGCCACTTTATTGTGTGAAAGTAATGTTTCCATTCCGTTACAAGCGTCCCTGCCCTGATTAAAACGGCCTCACCGGTAGCGCTTTATGCGCACTTAGGCGGCGATGTACTTGCCGTCCTGGATCACATAGGCTGTAGCGGGCTTCTCGACTTGGCCCTCGTCGTTCCACGTGAGCTCGCCCGTCAGACCCTCGATCTTGATCTTGCGCATGGCCTTGGCAAGATCGCCGGCAATGTCGGCGCCGTCGGCCGTAATGTCAATCCCCGCCCTATCGATAGCCTCGGCGATGGCGTGGACGCAATCGTAAGCGTCGGCGGCAAACTGGTTGGGCGTCTCGTCGTAGGCATCCTTATAGGCCTTGACGAAGTCGGCATTCTTCTCATCGTCAGCCGAAAACGGGGTCATGAGCAGTACGCCCTCGGCAAGAGAGGTATCGAAACCTTCCACAGAGAGCAGGCCGTCCATGCCGTCGGTACCCATGAGGGTCATGTCGTAGCCCATGTCCTTGGCGTTCTTGAGCAAAACGGACGCCGGCGTGTAGTAGATCGGCGCAAAGATGAGCGTGGCGCCGGCCTCCTTGGCCTTGGTGAGCTGGTTGGTAAAGCTCGTGGAAGAGTCGTCCTTAAAGGTCTCGGTATCGACGATGTCGAGCTTGGACGCCTTGGCCTGCTCGGCAAAAGCGTCGGCAACGCCCGAGCTATACGTATCGCCGGAGTTGTAGAACAGGGCGATCTTGGCATCCGCGTACTTCTCGGCCAAGAACTTCGCGGCGCTGGCGCCCATGGTGGGATCGGTGAAGCAAACCTGGAAAACCGTGGTCTTATCCTTGGTAACGTCGAGCGACGAGGCCGAAGGCGTGACCATGAGCATATCGTCGGCGATCTCGCCCGAGACAGCGACGGCGGCACCGGTGGTGACGGGGCCGACGAGCGCCTGCATGCCCCAGTCGCACAAGGTATTGAAGGCGTTGATAGCCTTCTCGCCGTCGGCGACGTCATCCTCGGACTTAAGCGAGAGTTTGAGGTCCTTGGTCGAGAAATCCTTGGCGGCAAGCTTGGCACCCTTCTCGGCCGAAACGCCATAGGTTGCCGCGGCGCCGGTCAGAGGGCCGATAACGCCGATCTTGAAGGCCTTGCCGTCATCGGCGGAGCCGCCGTCCGAGCCACTCGACGAACAACCAGCGAGTGCCGCGGTGCTGCCGAGCGCCGCGGCGCCGGCAAGAAAGTTCCTACGGCTGAGCGTGCTGTTGATGTTAAACATGGTGTCCCCCTTTTTTTCGCTGGCCGCAGTGCGGCCGTCTTGCGGTACGGGGCAAACCTTATGGCGCAAACGTTGACAGTTTGTTACGGAGTTCCGTTTGTAGCGAGCATGTTTCCAATGTTTCCGCAGCGTTTCGGGGGTGCCGTTTTGTGCGACTCCTGTTGCCTGGCGAGCACGCGCCCTCGGTTCACGCTAGAATGCACTCAACCTTTAAGCGGTTAATCCATCCATAAGATGCACGAAGGAGCTATCTATGAGCGAATCCCTGCGCACCGTGAACGTCGGTCTGATCGGTCTGGGAACCGTCGGCGGCGGCGTGGCCCGTCTGATCAAGAACCACCACGATGAGTACCTGGCCGCCTACGGCATCGACCTTAAGCTGACCCGCGCCTGTGCTCTTGCCTGGGAGCAGGCCGAGGCAGCCGGTATTGAGCGCGAGGCCTTTACGAGTGACTGGCACGATGTCGTCACCGACCCCGCCGTCGACATCGTCGTCGAACTCATCGGCGGCGAGCACCCCGCGACCGAGATCTTCACCACCGCCTTTGAGCACGGCAAGCACGTCGTCTCTGCCAACAAGGCCCTGCTGGGCCGTCATGTCGAGACGCTCGCCGAGAAGGCGCGCGCGTGCGGCGTGCAGATTAAGTGCGAGGCCAGCTGCGGCGGCGGCATCCCCATCGTCAGCACGCTCGAGCACGACCTGGTGGGCAACAAGATCCTGACCATCGCCGGCATTCTCAACGGTACCACCAACTATATCCTGTCGCGCATGGACGCCGAGGGCGCCGATTACGCCGACGTGCTCGCCGACGCGCAGGCCAAGGGCTATGCCGAGGCCGACCCGTCCGCCGACGTCGACGGCTTCGACGCCGCCAGCAAGACGGCCATCCTCGCCTCCATCGGCTTTGGCACCCGCGTTACCACCGACGATGTGTACCAGCAGGGTATCCGTACCATCGGCGCCGAGGACATCGCCCAGGCCCGCGAGCTCGGCTACACCATTAAGCTGCTGGGCATCGCCCGCAACACCGACGCCGGCGTCGACGTCCGTGTGCACCCCACGCTGATCCCCGCCGACCACATGCTTGCCAAGGTCAACGGCGCCATGAACGCCGTCTACGTGGTAGGCGACGCCGTGGGCGAGACCATGTTCTACGGCGCGGGCGCAGGCTCCTTCCCCACCGCGAGCGCCGTCGTGGGCGATATCCTGTCGCTCTCCGAGCAAATCAGCCGTGGCGTGGCTCCGCTGCCCGAGATTGAGCCCTATGGCCACAACCTCACCTTTAAGCCCATGGACGAGCTCCAGACCAAGTACTATGTGCGTCTGAAGGTCGCCGACCGCGTGGGCGCCCTGTCCGAGACGGTCGACATCTTTGCCAAGCACAACATCTCGATCTCGCTCATCAACCAGGTCGAGGACGGCAAGTCGGGCGTCAGCGATGCCTGCTCGGTCATCTTCCTGACGCACCGCGCGCTCGAGAAGGACGTCCAGGCTGCCGCCGCCGAGCTTGCCAGCGTCGACTGCGTGGCCGAGGTCGCCAACGTCCTGCGCATCGAGGACGTCGAGGCCTGGACCGAAGGCGTCATGGCCAACTAACCCAACGCTCGCCTAGCAATACGCGCCTTGAGGGCTCCCGTCCGATGTGGGACGGGAGCCCTTTTGTCACCCGCCCTAAGCACAACGGCAGAGCATATTTGCGCGAGCCGCTCATCGGTAACGCGGGCTACCGTTCACCGATATGCAAACGCGACCGATTCCGGCTACCGCTACGCTGTGCTGCGAATGTCCGCCCGCGATGAGAGGAAGCACCATGTTGCTCGAGGGCAAGAAAGCAATCATCACCGGAGGCACGCGCGGTATCGGCTATGCCATCGCCTGCCGTTTTATCGAGGAAGGCGCTGCCGTCACTGTCTTTGGCTCGCGCCAGGAGACTGCCGACGCGGCCGTTGAGAAGCTGGCAGCCGCCTATCCCGACGCCAAGGTCTGGGGCCGCTCCTGCGACATCACCTCGCTCGAAGCCGTGACCGAGGCCTTTACCCAGGCTGCCGCCGACATGGGCGGCTTGGACACGGTCGTCAACAATGCCGGCATCTCCCAGCGCTCGCCGCTCCTTAACTATACGGCCGAGGAGTTCGCAAAGGTCATGGACCTCAACGTCGTCGCCGTCTTTAACGGTCACCAAGCTGCCGCCAAGATCATGACCGAGGCCGGCCACGGCGGCACCATCACTACCACAAGCTCGATGGTCGCCAAGTACGGCCAGCCCTCCGGCGTCGGTTACCCCACGTCCAAATTTGCCGTCAACGGCATGGTCCAGTCGCTCTCGCGCGAGCTTGCTCCCATGGGCATCCGCGTCAACGCCGTTGCCCCCGGCGTGACTAAGACCGACATGGTCGCCAACCTGCCCGAAGAGGTCATCAAGCCCATCATCGCCACCATTCCGCTGGGTCGCATGGGCGAGCCCGAGGATGTCGCCAACGCCTTTGTTTTCCTGGCGAGCGACATGTCCTCCTATGTCACGGGCGCCGTGCTCCCCGTCGACGGAGCCGCCCGCTCCTAAGGAGCCACAAGCTTTGGCTTCAAGCCTCAACATAGCTCAACCAAAAAGGCGCGCCGTCTGAATCAACTGCAGACAGCGCGCCTTTTTGTGTTTGCAGGGGAAGCTGCGTCCCGGCATTTCAGCTCAGAACGGAACATGGTTCCCCCCAGAATCCCCTTGCGGAAACTACATCCCACTCCGTCCATTACGGGACACAGTTTCCCGAAGGGCAGTTGAGTCATGCCATCCTAATCAAAACGCGACCGTATTGCGCCCCTAAGATAATCAGCTCTCATGCTGGAACGAACGCATCATGCGGCGCGACCGCTCGCCGACATGCAATTTGTTGCACAGTAAAATCGACCAGTGGCACCTTTATCCTTTATTTAACAAATAAGGTCAAGGAAGGGAGAATATCATGCCAAGACGGCAAACACCGCTCGAGATCATGTTCTCCCTGTTCAAGACTTCATTTACCCTGAGCCATCGCGCACTTGCTGAATTGTTACTATCCGATCTGCCGTTAACAAATGGACAGCCTACCGCCCAAATGGCACAGGACACCAGCTGGCTTTCGCGCACGATCGTGCACTCGCAGCCGGGCTCCCTAGAAGATCGCTACTTTGCCGACTGGTCCTGCGCATCGAATCAAATCCTGCACAAGCTACAGGAAAAAGGGTATTCTAACACCGACATCTATACCATGATTGCGGCAGCGACTGACGCGATGGCTCAAGCGCTCAGTGCCTGTGGGCGTAATGGGCTCCTTTACCGGAACGCTGCCTCGCGCCTCGTCGGCTGCCAGTCAGACAAAGATAACAGGGCTCTTATCTCAATCGCGCTCGTTGTCTCGACCGCCTGTTGGTGCGAACCGGCCCGTGCTATCGCGTACATCAGGGACCGCTTTGAATTCGCAGAGAATGTCAGGTCGTTTACCCCCTCAAGTATTTCTTTCTGCCCATGCGATTTAAAACAAACGGACACCGAACATGCGATCGGCCTTATCAGGATCGATAGCGGACTCGTCATCGGCGGCCCTTATGTCATTGAGCCTTCTGCCGTGGGCTCCATCATCGGAGCGCTCGCACTCGAAGACAGCGCTGTCACCGATGTTGGGCTGGATGTCTCCGCTAGGCATCTCCGTATCTTCGCCGAGAACAATGCTTGGTACGCACAAGACCTCGGTTCGACCAACGGCACGCATCTGATTCGAACAGCCGACAACAACGAACTCGACATCAGCTCCGGCGCACCCGTCCAGCTGTACCCCGGCGACATCCTGCGCCTGGGTCTCAGCACCACTTTTGCCGTCGTAGCAACGACGGCTATCTTAGCAAATCAACATTACTAACCATGGAAACAAGGGGACTATGAGCATCACGGATGTCATTAAATATGAGGGCAATAACCAAACTTTTATCTGGAAACACCCCTCAGAAGACTTCAATACGGGCTCGCAACTCATTGTTCACGAGACCCAAGAAGCAATTTTCTTCCTTAATGGCCAGGCCCTGGATTCGTTTGGACCAGGCAGGCATGAACTTGAAACTCAAAATCTACCGTTACTGAACGGCGTTTCGAAGATAACGACCGGCGGTGTCAGCCCGTTTCACTCAGAGGTCTACTTTGTTAACCTCATCGAGCAGATGGGCATCCGCTGGGGAACCAATTCCAAGATTCAGTTCATGGAACCGACTTATGGGTTTCCGCTCTC
The DNA here is from genome assembly GCA_018376905.1 of Collinsella sp. GTDB lineage: Bacteria > Actinomycetota > Coriobacteriia > Coriobacteriales > Coriobacteriaceae > Collinsella. The sequence goes on from JAHAAK010000033.1 coordinate 23,231, forward strand.
GCTCGGGGCATCCGGAGAGATGGCTCTTGCTGTAAAAGAGCCCCGCAGGCTCCTTCTCAAACTTGTTGGAACCGAAGCCTTGCTCTCCCAGGACAAGTTGATCAGTTATTTCAAAGCTTTCCTGCAAACTCGCATAAAAACTCATCTCGCTCAAGTAATTACCGAGCAAAAGCTCTCCATTTTCGAACTCGATGCACACCTGGAAGAGCTATCCGACTCGCTTAAGAACAAGCTGCTTTCCGACTTTGCCGCATACGGCCTATCATTAACACAAATGCTGGTCACCGCCATCGTCAAACCCGAAGGTGATCCGGTATACGAGAAGTTTAAGGATCTCCATTTCAAGCAATATGCCGACGTACGCGCGGCACAGATAAAACAGCAGGTCAGCATTATCGAACAAGAAACCGCGGCGCAACGCACCGTAATCTCTGCAAAAGCACGCGCAGAAAAACGGCAAATCGAGGGCTATACCTATCAACAGGAGCGTAGCTTTGATGTTGCCGAAAAGATGGCCCAGAACGAAGCGACTGGCGAATACGCAAACATGGGCATAGGTCTAGGCGTAATGGCCGGTGTCGGCGGGACCATGGGGTCAGTCATGACCGATGCGCTCTCACAAGCGACTAGCACGTCCGCGACGCAGCCTATCCCTGCAGATACCAATTCGCAGCAAAGTGCTGCGAAGTTCTGTTCCGAATGCGGCTATCGCTTCTCTGGAACCGAGAAGTTCTGTCCCGAGTGCGGAGCACGGAGGTCATAATGAAGAACACCCAAGCATATATTGCAGCAATCCCCGTAGCCCTCTTCATGGTTATCGAAAGCGTGACAATCCTTTTATTTGGACCCTCAACCACTTTTTGGATTGAGAGCGCATTCTCTTTGGTCATGCTCGCCCTGGTGGTTTCAGCCTTGTTATTTGGACCCCAAACGAATCTTAAGATATTTGGTGTCTCAAAGATACTTGTTATTGGCGTATCGTTTGCAGTCCAATTGTTGCTAAACCTGCTAGGGTCCGCGTTAAAAACAGAGGCGCTTCCAGCAATTCCAATTCTCAGTTTTCTGCCAGCAAGCGTTGCGACAACCGCACTCTTCGCAACGGGCGCTTCCGAATCTCACACATCTACTATTGAAAACCAGGTTTCAAGCAAATCGCAATTTATGCAGAACCTTGAACTTCAGCTAAGCCTGCTTTTAGATGAATCACCTTCAGAGTTGCGCGCATCAATGACCAGCCTCTTGGAAACGTCAAGCTTTACCGACCCCGCCAGTTGTGAAGCAAGCGCTCAAGTTGAAGATGAAATATCGAGCGCGCTTCGTGATCTATCGCAATCAATCGAATCAAACGATATCGAAGGTGCGGACTCGAAAATATCGCGCATGGCTTCGTTGATAAGGCAAAGAGCAGCACTGGTTAAAGCAAGCAAGGACAGCCAATGATCGATAGGGATAAATTAAGGCTCTGTTAGACCAGGATTGACATACATGTGTCCCCACGGTGCCATATCGTTGACCCCATAGACCGCGATGATGGGGGCAGCATGAACGCCG